>JADFNF010000116.1 GCA_022563485.1 Fidelibacterota bacterium
CGGGGCGCGACCCTGGCCGATCATACGGTGATGGCCTTCCATGTGGAGGATTTTGAGGCGGTCTTCAATGGGCTGAAAGCCAAGGGGATAACCTTTGAGGAGTATGACCAGCCGGGCCTGAAAACCGACCAGGGGGTTGTGACCATGGGCCACGTCAAACTGGCGTGGTTCAAAGATACAGAGGGGAATATCCTGGGGTTATTTTCCAAACAGTCGGGAAACGATGACGAATAAGCGCCACGAATTGGAAATAGCCACCCTGGGCGGCGGGTGTTTCTGGTGCGTGGAGGCGGTGTACCTGGAGCTGGCCGGTGTGGAGCAGGTGAGATCAGGGTACGCGGGGGGCACGGTGGCGGACCCGACCTACGAGCAGGTCTGCACTGGGAGTACCGGTCACGCCGAGGTGGTGCAGGTGAGTTTCGATCCTGCCGGCACGACGTACCGCGATATCCTGGAGGTGTTCTTCGCTATCCACGACCCGACGACCTTGGACCGTCAGGGCGGCGATGTGGGCAGCCAGTACCGGTCGGTGATCTTCACTCACTCACCGGAGCAGAAGGCTACTGCAGAAAAGCTGATGACCGAGATCACCGTAGCAGGCCGGTGGGCCGATCCGTTGGTGACCGAGATCACCCCTTTCACGGCCTTCTACCAAGCCGAAGCGCAACACCAGGACTACTACGGGCGCAATGGCGGCCAGCCCTACTGCCGCATGGTGATCGCACCGAAGCTGGCCAAGTTTCGTCGGGATTACGCCGAGAGCCTGAGAACGTGAGGGGTGGAGGGAAGGATCCTAGCTGGCGTTGGTGCAGGACGCTAGGGTGCGGGAGGGCACACTCAAACAGCTGAGCGGCGCGGAGTGGGCCCAAAAAGGATCGCATAACCCTTGACCGGGGCGGCACGGTGACCGTAAGTTGTCAGGCAACATGCGCCATATGTGATACGCTGCTTGACTATACCAGCCTGCGCACCGGCACAGGCAAACCCTTCCCGGGGGGTGGCCCTTGCGAACCCTCACAAGTGACAGGCTCAGTTCTGCCGCCCCCCATCCCCATTCAGACGTGAGCGATGAACCGGCCGGTTAGAGTTTCAACTGGCCGAGGGTCGCTTTCACCGCATCTGCCGACTTTTTCAGGGCGGCGGCCTCCTCGGCGGTGACATCCACCTCGATGATCTTCTCCAGGCCGTTTTTCCCCAGAATACAGGGAACGCCCATATAGATGCCGTCCAGACCATACTCGCCACTCAGCAGAGCCGAGCAGGGCAGCTGGCGGCGCTGGTTCAGGACGATAGCTTCCACCATTTCAGCCGCTGCCGCCGAGGGGGCGTAATAGGCCGAGCCGGTTTTGAGGAGGTTGACGATTTCGATGCCACCTTTGCGGGTGCGATCCACCAGGGCGTCGATGCGTTGGGCGTCCAGGAGGTCGGCCAGAGGAATGCCGCTGATGGTGGTGTAGCGCACCAAGGGGACCATGGCGTCGCCGTGTCCCCCGAGGACCAGGGCCTGGATATCGCGGACGGATACCCCCAGCTCCAGGGCGATGAAGGCCCGGAAGCGGGCGGTGTCGAGGATGCCGGCCATGCCGATGACCCTGGTGGAGGGGAGGCCGCTTTTGGCCAGGGCGACGCTGCACATGATATCCAGGGGGTTGGACACCACGATGATGATGATATCGGGGGAGTGGGCCAACAGTTGGTCAGTGACCCCGCCGACGATGGCGCTATTTTTCTGGAGGAGGTCCTCCCGGCTCATGCCCGGCTTCCGAGCCAGACCGGCGGTGATGACGGCGATGTGGGATCCGGCAGTGGTCTGGTAATCGTTGCTGCCGGTGACCTTGGTGTCAAAACCGAGGACCGGGGCGGATTCGTAAATGTCCAGGGCCTTACCCTGGGGTAGACCTTCCATGATATCGATGAGGACGATTTCCTCGGCAATTTCGCGCTCGGCCAGGCGTTGGGCGGTGGTGGCGCCGACATTCCCGGCCCCGACAACTGTGATTTTCATGGCATGCTCCTTTGTGAATTGGCATAAAAAAGCCCTACAGGCGGGGGATCAGGGGGAGCTGTGCTTAGGCCTGCAGGGGATCATGTGATATGGTTAGGACCTTAGGCGACTGGATAGACAGACACCTGCTTTTTAGACCGGCCCTTGCGCTCGAATTTCACTGAGCCATCGATTATTGCGAAGAGGGTATCGTCCCCGCCCCGGCCGACGTTGCGTCCCGGATGGATATGGGTCCCGCGTTGGCGGACGAGGATGGAGCCGGCGGTGACGATCTGGCCGTCGTACCGCTTGACGCCCAGACGTCTGCCGCGGCTGTCACGGCCGTTTTTGGAGCTGCCTACGCCTTTTTTATGTGCCATTGTGGAGAGTTTCGAGTTTCGAGTTTTGAGTTCCGAGAGCCTGGGCTAAGTTGGCGTTGCTAGCCGTTGCCGGTCTTCTTTTTCGAGGCTGGTTTGGCAGGGGATTTCCCCTGGGTTGTTTTCCCGGTGGCCGGTGTCTTTTTGGCCGCTGGTTTCGGTGCCGCGGCGGCCTTCTTTGGGGCGGTTTTCTTGGCGGCGGGGGCCTTCACCGTATCGGCGGCCTGCGCCTGGGTATCTGCCCCGGCGGCTGGCTTGCCCTGGCCCACGTTGATGCTGTTGATCCGCAGTACGGTGTAGTCCTGGCGGTGTCCCGCTTTTTTCTGGTACCCTTTCCGGCGGCGGAAATGAAAGACGATAATCTTCCGGTCGCGGCCATGACTCAGGATAGTGGCATCGACGGAGGCCCCGGTCACGGTGGGCTGACCGATGAGGGTGGTATCGCCGTTTTCCAGCATCAAGACCCGATCCAGCAGCAGGTTGCCTCCCGATTCACCCTCGGTAAGGGGCACCTTCAGCTCCTGGCCCTGCTCGACCTTAAACTGCTTACCGGCATAATCAACGATGGCGTACATAACCTATAGTTTACTCTCGTCAGATAGAAGTTCGTCCTTGGAACAGCCTGCAAACTTACCAGCCGCAGGCGGCAGGAGTCAATCCCTACTTGCCGCAGGATCACACGATATCGGTGACATCGGCCTTGCGGCGCTTGGAATAGACCCGGAAGTCATCGGGGCTGAGCTGGTCATCGGCTGTGATTTCCAGCCACACCCAGTGCTGCCACATGAACCCCTTGACCTCCTTGGACTTGTTTTCCTGGATGTAGGTGGCCAGGGTCGGGTGGACGGTGATGATCAGCCGCCGGTCCTTGTGGGCGGTACGGAAGCGCCGCAGCCAGCTGTCGATCTTGGTGAGCATGGAGTCCTTGGAGGGGATCCGCCCCAGCCCGTTGCAGGTGGGGCACTCTTCGCTCACCGAATGCAGGAGTGACAGCCGGATCCGTTCCCTGGTCATTTCCAGTAGGCCGAATTCGGATATGGGGGATACGGCCACCCTGGCCCGGTCGTGGATGAGTTCCTTGACCAACTCGTTGTAGACTTTCTTGCGGTTGGCCGATTCATGCATGTCGATAAAGTCGATGATAATCAGGCCCCCGATATCTCGCAGGCGAAGTTGGTGGGCCACTTCCCGAGCCGCTTCCAGGTTGACTTTCAGCGAGTTCTGTTCGTGGTCCCGCTTGCCGATGAAGCGACCGGAGTTGACATCTACCACCATCATCGCTTCGGTGTGTTCCAGGACCAGGTGGCCGCCGCTTTTGAGCCATACCTTACGCTGGAGGGATTTATCGATCTGGGTCTCGATCTCGTGATTGGTGAATACCGGGGCTTTGCTGCGGTAATATTCCACGAGGTTCATCTGAGAAGGGGAGACGTCCTTCAGGTAGTTGAAAAGGCGCTTATAGATATCCTTGGAATCGATAATGACCTTATCGATATCGGGTGTCAGGAGGTCGCGGATCACGCTGTCAGTGGTGCTCAGGTCTATATAGAGGGCCGCGGGTCCCGGCAGGGATTTAGACTTGCGTTCCAGTTCAAGCCACGATTCCCACAGCCGGTTGAAGTCCTTGGCCAGGATTTTCTGGTCTTTTGATTCGGCGACGGTGCGCACGATGATGCCGAAGCCTTCCGGCTTGAAAGCTTCCACAACCTTCCGCAGGCGACGGACTTCATACTTATCGAATATTTTCTTGGAGATGCCGATAAAATCGGCATTCTGCACCAGCACCAGGAGCCGCCCGGGGATGGCGATATCCGTGGTGACCCGAGGCCCCTTACCTGCGAAGGGCTCCTTGATCACCTGCACCAGGATTTCCTGGCCGGATTTCAGGTCAAAGCTGGGTCTGCCCGGAAGCAGGTTCCGGTTGGAGGGGCGTTGGGTTTTCGACTTGCTGGAACGGGTTGGTTCGGGCTTAGTCTCCTCCTCGTTATCGAGGGCCACATCCTTCAGGTTGTCGGGATTACCGATTTCGGAAAAAGGGAGGAAGGCATTGACCGAATAGCCGATGTCGATAAAGGCCGCCTGCATGCCAGGGATGACGTTTTCGACCACCCCCTTGAAGATGCTCCCCACCATCCGTTGATGATCGGCGCGCTCCACGTAGAGTTCGACCAGCTTGCCATTTTCGACAATGGCCAGGCGGGTGTTACCGGCCGATTCATTAATATACATTTCTTTGACAACATCATCTGCCATAGAGTATTTAACCTCCCCATACAAATATCATGCGATTCGTCCCCGTATGGTAGCCCCGTTGCCAGCGGGGTGCGGGGTCATCATGTGGGGGGCGTCAGGTAGGTCTCAGACGATGTGGAATGGGGACGGAGCAGTGCGAGTAACTTAGATCGAAGTTCAGGAAAAGAAAATTCTTGCTGTGCCGTCAGAAACAAAAATCCACATCATTCATAAGTCGCCCATCTCGGGGTGCCTAACTTCCCCTTTTTTCTCTGGATCTTCGGCGAGCGCGCGTAAGTACCGCACGACAAAATTTATAATAAAACCATTAAAATGAATCCAATCCAGTGGTTAAAGATAGTGGATTGTCTGTGAGTGTTCAAGAAGTTATATCGAGGGTCCCTTGCAGGCCCAGTTCCTCATCGATTTGGGCAAGGGCGTCGATGACGAACTGGATGTGTTCGGTGCGGTCCACACCCAGCTCGGTGATACCCTGCTCAATGTCGTCCCGGCTGACCGCGGCGGCGAAACTGCGCTGCTTGAGTTTCTTTTTCACCGATTTAGGGGTCACCTCGCGAATGGACCGGGAGGGCCGCACGAAGGTGACGGCGAAGATGAAGCCGGTGAGCTCGTCGAAGGCGAACAGAGCCTGAGCGGCGAGGGTCTCCCGGGGCACGCCGGTGTAGGGGGCGTGGCCCATGATAGCGGTGATGACCTCCTCGGGGTAGCCACGCTCGGCCAAGATTTTCGCACCGGTGTAGGGGTGTTCTTCCTGGGTGGGGTATTTCTCGTAGTCAAAATCGTGAAGCATCCCTATCAGGCCGAAAAGCTCCACGTCCTTGCCCCGTGTGCGGGCATAGGTGCGCATGACCTGCTCCACGGCCCGGGCGTGCTTTCGCAGGGAGTCGGACTTGGTATACTCACACAACAGGTTCCAGGCGTCGTCGCGGGTGGGAGGGGCATGCGAATCCCTTTCGGTGATGTAGAGCCCAATGGAATTTAGGCGCAGGGTTGGGCCGGGGGAAGGGGCCCGGAGCTGGGGTCAATCGATGGGGATGCCGTACACTTCCTCGAAGACGGTTGTGTCGATCATGCGGATGGCGTCCCAGGCAAGGTCGGTGCAGGCCCGTTCGCACAGGCTGCAACCGATACACTCGTTGAACCTGATCTGGACCGGAGGGATGGGGATGCCGTATTTCTCCACGGGGACGACCTCGATGCAGTCTACCGGGCAGAAGGGGATGCAGATCCGGCAGCCGGTGCAGTTGTCCTCATCCACCACAGCCATCTGGCGGGGGCGGCGCTTCTTTTTGGTGAATTCCTCCACCACATTGCCGACGTTCTTGTAGCGGTCGATTACTTTGGCAGCCATAGCATTATCTCCACGGGGAAGTTAATTGCGAAGGGGCGGGCGGCTCAAGGGTTTCCCGCCAGCACCCGGGCCATGCGCTCCAGGCTCACCCGGTAGCGGTGGTTAATGCCGAAGTGGCCGCCGTCATGCTCCTCGTAGTGGTGGGGGATGGCCAGGGTCTTGAGGCGCTCCACCAGTATGCGAGCGCCGAGATGGAGGGCGAACTCGTCCTTTTCACCGGCGTCGATGAACAGGAGCTTGAGCCGCTTCAGGGCGTCGGCGTAGCGGTCCACCAGGCGCACCGGGTCATGGGCCAGCCAGCGGTCCCACACCTGGGGAATCAGCTCACCGGTGGGGAGGACAAAGGGGAGGTCGATGTCGGTGCCGTTGGGCGAATAGGCGGCGGCCATGGCGATGATGTTGAGGGTGGGAATGAGGGGCCCCTTCTGGCGCGCCGCCGCGAACTTTTCCAGGAAGGGTGCGATGCCACCGGCCCGGTTCAGGGCGTTAACGGCGGTGGGAAAGTCCTTCAGGTAGCCGTACTCGAAGTACATATCCCCGCTGTGGCAGGCGGCGGCGCTGAACACCTCGGGATGTTTCATGGCCAGGGTCAGGGCACCGTAACCGCCGCTGGACTTGCCCAGGACGCCACGGCTATCGCGCTCCGGGAGGGTGCGGAGCCGGTCGTCCACAAAGGGGACGACCTCGGTGATGAGGTAGTCCTCGTAGGGGCCGGTGGCGGTGGAGTTGACGTAC
>JADFNF010000117.1 GCA_022563485.1 Fidelibacterota bacterium
CAGGCAGGTTGTTCATTCCCCGCGCGAGGAAATCCGGTATCCCACCAGCCAGGATTGACTGTATTCGTCAACTGAGCGATTTCACTACCGTCAGCGTACATGACGAATATCTGGGTGCCATCTTCCCTCGCCTTCATGCCAGTAAAAGTGATCTGGGATCCATCAGGCGACCAAAGCGGCCGACCAGCGCTCAAAGTTGGGTCTGTCAAAGGCGTTTTATCTGATCCATCAAGATTCATCAAAAATATTCTGCTACCCGTGCAATAGGCAATTTTGGAACCATCAGGCGACCATGCGGGGCAACTGTTATTGCTCATGGAGGTGAGAGCCTGTAATCCACTTCCATCAGAATTAATTACGAATATATCCTTGTCATCGGTATCCGCTACCCTATTCCGGGCGAAAGCAATCATCTGGCCATCGGGTGCCCAAGCTGCTGCACCGCAATATCGCTCTCCGGTTGCCAAGAGGAGAAGGTCCCCAGTATCCAGGTTCAAGAGGTACAATTCATAATCGTGATCTTCATTGTATACAGTGAATAACACTCTTGATCCGTCTGGAGACGGGACAGGTGGAGCGAACCTAACAGGCATATCTACTAGTCGTTGCTGGTTATTTCCATCGGAATCCATTACGTAAAGACTCCAGTCGGCACTATCTGGTGTGCGGCGAGAAACAAAAAGGATGTTTCCTTCCTCGATCGGTTGAGCAAGTGCACTGATTGCCTTCTCGATTTCACAACCCATCAGGAGAAGGCTGAAAACAATGAGTCCAGGAAAATATCGGTTCTTGGAGCGTGCCTTTTTCATTTCCCTCAATCCTATTATTAGCGCCGATGCAGCCTTAGGTTAAATATAGGCAAAGTAGATGAATTCTGCAAATCGTGGTTCTCGAGGTACCTGATAGTGAGGTAAAAGCCATTTGCACTCCTGATTGGTCGTTACCGATTCTCAGGCACGGGAATTACTCTTTGACAAGTACGATGAAATTCGTTAACGTATTCTGATTGTCGAGTCCAGGATGAAAAGGGTGGCCTTGGATCAGCCTGCTCTTCAGGGCCGATGGAGTTCCAAACCGCAGCCGCTCGCCAACCGTCAGGGGGTCCCCATGTCTTCTAAGCCCAAACCTATATCGCGCCGTGAGTTCATTTCGCGCGGCAGTCAGGCTGCCGCCGGTATCGTCGCCGGTAGTGTGCTGGTGTCGTCAACCTTTGCCGCCCCGGTGGTCAGCAACCGGGTCATCGGCGCCAACGATCGTCTGCTGGTGGCCCATATCGGCATTCGGTCACAGGGGCGGAGCCTCATGCGCGGTTTCGCCGGTATTGCTAATGTGGAAGTGAAGACCCTCTGTGATGTCGATCTGAACCTGATCCCTGAAAGGGCCGCGGAGGCAGCCGAGATTCAGGGCACCACCCCTGGGGCCGAGCAGGATATGCGCCGGGTCTTTGAGGATAAGGACATCACCGCCGTGGTCATCGCGACCCCCAACCATTGGCACGCCCTGGCCACGATCTGGGCCTGTCAGGCGGGCAAGCACGTTTTCGTTGAAAAACCCATTTCCCACAACATCTGGGAAGGCCGCAAGATGGTGGAGGCCGCCCGCCGTTATGACCGGATTGTCCAGTCCGGGTTCATGAACCGCAGCCGCGCCGCCGTCCGCCAGGCCATCCAGTTCCTCCACGATGGCCGTCTTGGGGATATCTACATGGCCCGGGGACTGTGCTTCAAACCCCGTAATTCCCTGGAGAGCTATCCCGATGGTCCCCTGGCCCCAGGGGAGGAATTCTCGTTCACGGCCGGTTCCGACCGGAAGGAGCCGCCCTACACCCCGAGCTACCTGGCCAAGGTCGACTATGACCTCTGGCTGGGTCCGGCCCCGAAAAGACCCTTCAACCGCAACCGGTTCCACTACAACTGGCACTGGCATTGGGACTACGGCAACGGTGACACCGGCAACCAGGGTCCCCACCAGTTCGATATTGCCCGGTGGGGTCTGAACAAGCACGACCATCCCGTCAAGATTCGCTCGTTCGGTGGCTATTTCGCTTTTGATTCTTCCCAGGAGACACCCAATACCCAGACTTCCATCTTCGAGTATGCCGACGGGACGATTCTTGAGTTCGGCACCCGGGGCCTCTACACCAATGCCGAGGAACAGGTTCGCATTGGCAACCTCTTTTACGGCACCGAGGGTTGGATGTCCATTGATGGGAACGGTCAGGAGTGGCAGACCTACTTCGGACGCAAGAACGAGCCCGGTCCCGGTTCCGCTGCCCAGCCGGATGCTGAAGGCGGCGATCCCCTGGTCCTCACCAGCATCGCTGGCGGCCACTACCAGAACTTTATCGATGCTATCCGGTCCGGCAGGCGGGAAGACCTGACCTGCGAGATCGAGGAAGGCCATAGGTCTACCGTTTTGCCGCATCTGGGCAACATCTCCTATCTCCTCGGACGCGACCTCATATTTGATGGGAAAAAGGAGAAGTTCGTCGGTGACCGGGAAGCGGACAAACTACTTTCGAGGAAATACCGCCGGCCCTACGTGGTGCCGAAGACGGTCTAGTCCCAGCCCGGGTCTAAGCCTTTACTCGATAACCTGAACGGCGCCGGTCTCGTCCCGGATTGGCGCGACGCTGCCTCGGCGAATATGGCCGTTCGACCCGTTCCTATCCCGGCAGCACCCTACCGTGAATGGGCATGTATGCCGGGTTAAACTAACCCCGACGCACATCCTGCGAACCCAGGGGACCCGGTTGGAGCCTATGGAAAGGGTGCCTGATCTAAAGAAAAATGCTAAATTCGGAGGCTAGGTTCCCAGGATATTGACATGGCTCAAGGGGACTCTTGAAACGCCATGGGGTTTGGCCCGGTGCAGGGGCCCCGCTGGCCTGGGAATGGCGGGGCATCGATAGGCGGTAATGATGGACGGTCCCAAGTTGCCATCGTGGACCCGGCTGAGGGGCAACCGGCGAATTAGCAAGCCTGAACACTAAGGATTTATCTAGATGAAGGAGTCAAAATTATATGCGGAATAAAAGGTTACTCGCGAGGATGAACGTCCTAACTGTGGGCCTATGGGTGGTGGCGGCCCTGCTGGTGCTCCCCGCCTGCCAGAAGAAATCTGACCCGGAGGCCACCGGGGAAGGGGCCGGACCGGCGGCGGACAATCAATCGGCTGGCACGCGTACGGACCTGCATGAAGCCGCCGGACTGGTCCCCCTGGACATCGTGCTGCCCAAGCCCATGTTCGTCGGCACGCCGCAAAATCTGCGGGTCCCCAACCTCCAGAAACCGCTGGGTCACCCGCGTCCGATGTTCCTGGCCCCGGCCGGAACGAAAAACGTCGCGGCCAACCGGCCGGTGACCAGCACCGATGAGGAACCCATCATCGGGGAGATCGAGATGATCACCGATGGGGACAAGGAAGCTATGGATGGCAGCTATGTCGAGTTGGGCCCGTTTCTCCAACACGTCACCATCGACCTTGGGGCGCCCCACGATATCTATGCGGTCCTCTTTTG
The DNA here is from genome assembly GCA_022563485.1 of Fidelibacterota bacterium. GTDB lineage: Bacteria > Fidelibacterota > Marinisomatia > SCGC-AAA003-L08 > TS1B11 > JADFNF01. The sequence continues at coordinate 3,521 of JADFNF010000117.1, forward strand.
GCATTTCCACAAACAGGCCCGGGTCTATTTTGATGTGGTCGTACAGGTGGCCGACGATCCCGATTTTATCACCAACGTACAGACCATCTTCAACAACGATTATGACAACTCATCCGGTTTGGGCGTAGGCGAGGATCTGCACTATGTGGAGACCTCCGAGGGCAAGCTGGTCGATGCCAGGGGCGTCCAGGCGCGCTACGTCCGCCTCTACAGCAACGGCAATACCGGTAATGACCTCAATCACTATATCGAAGTCGATGTTTACGGCAAACCCGTTTCCGTAATGTGAGTCGGCCCCGTGCATGGGTCGCCCTCATTTTGGGGCTAACGGTTGCCGCTGCCGCCCTGCGCCTGCCGCAGTTGGAGCGGCGGCCCATGCACACTGACGAGGCCGTTCATGCGGTCAAGTTTGGACCCCTGCTGGAGCGCGGGGTCTATCGCTATGATCGCCAGGAATACCACGGCCCGACCCTTAATTACCTGACCCTCATCCCGGCCTGGCTCAGCTCGGCGACCCAGCTCACCGAGGTCAGTGAAACGACCCTGCGGATCGTCCCTGTCTTTTTCGGGGTGTTGCTGGTAGCCATGGTGCTGCTGGTGGGGAGCGGCCTGGGCTGGCCCGCCGTGGCGGTTTCCGCCCTGCTCACCGCCATTTCCCCGGCTATGGTCTATTATAGCCGCTACTACATCATGGAACTGCTGCTGGTCTGTTTCACCTTCGGGGTGATCCTCTCCGGTTACCGGTATGCCCGGAGCAGGAAGTTGGGGTGGGCCTTGTCCACCGGCGTTTTCCTGGGACTGATGCACGCCACCAAAGAGACCTTCGTGCTGGCCCTGGTCGCGATGCTAGCGGCCCTTTGGCTCACCCTGTTGTTGGGGCGGCGGCGTGGGGGGCGGGGGCCCCTGGAGGTCATCAAGACCATCGTTCCGGGCCACGCCCTGGCGTTGGTGGGGGCTGGCCTGCTGGTGTCGGCCCTGTTTTACTCATCCTTCCTGTCCCATCCCCAGGGAGTACTCGATTCCATCTATGCCTACAAAAGCTATTTTGTCCGGGCCGGGCAGAATCAGCTCCACCTCCATCCCTGGTATTACTATCTCAAGATGATTATCTATTCCCGCTATTTCGGCGGCCCCATATGGAGCGAGGGGCTGATCGTCTTTCTGGCGGTCATCGGTTTCGGGGTGGCCATGACCCGGAAGGGCCTGGAGGGAACGCCGGTAGGTTTGCTGCGGTTCATCGCCTTCTACACCCTGATCCTGACGGCGATCTACGCCCTCATCCCCTATAAGACCCCCTGGAACTTGCTGGGGTTTCTCCACGGGATGATCTTGCTCGCCGGGGTCGGGGCGGTGCGCGTCATTCACTGGCGGCCCCAGCTTGTGCCACGGGTGCTGATCATGCTCCTGTTGGCCCTGGGCAGTGTCCAACTGGCTGGGCAGGCCTACCGGGCCAGCTACGTCTACGCTGCGGACCCGGCCAACCCCTATGTCTACGCTCATCCGGTGCCCGATGTCCTGGCGGTTGCCCAACGGGTCGCGGAGGTGGCCCGCTCCCACCCCGATGGTGAGCGCCTGTTCATCGAGGTGATTTTCCCGGGGGATGACTACTGGCCCCTGCCGTGGTACCTGCGGGCGTTTCCCAATATCGGTTGGTGGAGCGCGGTCGATGAACAGGTGCCCCCTGCGTCGATCATCCTGGCCGCCCCGGCCGTAGAGCCGGCCCTCATGCATAGGTTTTACGATCTGCCGCCACCGGGGGAGCGGAGTCTTTACCTCCCCCTCTTTGACACCTACCTGGAAATGCGTCCACAGGTCGAGGTGCGGGGTTATGTCACCAAGGAGCTGTGGGATGCCTACCAACAGCGCGAGATACCCCCCGAGCCATCCACGACCCGTCAGCCATGACCGCCCCTCCTGACTCGATCCAGTTGGTCTCTAGTCAGGGAGCTCTCCTCCACGGTACCCATCGCTTTGCCCACCATGCCATGGCGACCACGTTTGAGATCCTCATCCATCATGGGGATGCCACCTATGCCCAACAGGCGGCATGGGAGGCCTTCCGCCTTCTCGATCAACTCGAACAGGAACTGAGCCGGTTCATCGATAACAGCGACATCTCCCGGATCAACAACCTCCCGGCCCGCCAACCATTACCGTTGGGCTTGGCGGCCTTCGATTGCCTGGACCAGTGCGCGAAGCTGAGCGCTGAGACCGGCGGGGCCTTCGACATCACCATCGGCCCCCTGTTGGACTGTTGGCAGAATGAGGACCATACCGGCCGTAGCCCCTCTGAGGAGGAGTTGGAACAGGCCCGGCAGCGCACCGGGACGCACCTTTACCAGCTGAATGCTGCCGAGCATACCGTGGAGCTGCTCGCCAGCCCGGTGCACATCGACCTGGGTGGCTTCGGCAAGGGCTACGCCGTCGACCAATTGGCTGAACTGCTTCATGAGTGGAGCATTGATGCGGCCCTGATTCATGGCGGTTCCAGCAGTGTCCTGGCCCTGGGTGCGCCGCCCGGAACATCGGGCTGGCCCCTCACTCTGAGCCATCCGGCGAATCGACAAAAGAGGTTGGCTCATATCGATCTGCGGGATCGGGCCTTGAGCGGTTCGGGACTGGAAAAAGGGCCCCACATCATCGACCCACGGTCCGGCCGCCCGGTGGATGGCGTCTTAGCGTCGTGGGCTTCGGCCCCCACCGCCGCCATCGCCGATGCCCTCTCGACGGCCTTCATGGTCATGACCCCCGGCGAGGTCGCGGCCTACTGCCAGGGGCACCCGGACTCGATGGCGCTACTTGTGCTTGAAGCGGGCGCTGTGGGTGATAACATTGTGTGCAGTGGTCCCTGGGAAAGTATCGGCCGCCTCACCCTCTAGTAACGGCTTGGTCTGACAGGCTAGTGCGGCGGGTCAGCTCGCCGCCAAGGACCGCTTGATGGCCCACAGCTCAGTCAGGACAGTCCGGGATGTGCGGGTCACGGACAGCCGGCTGTCGGGATCGGCGGTCCACGCGATGGGGAATTCCCTGATGCGGTATCCCTGTTGCCGGGCTCGCAGGATAATCTCGATATCGAACATGAAACCGTCTGTGCGGCACTCGCCGTACAGGGTTCGGGCCACGTCACCCCGGTAGATTTCACAGC
>JADFNF010000118.1 GCA_022563485.1 Fidelibacterota bacterium
GACCGGTCCCACCCGTGGACGCAGATCGATCCCGATCATCAGTCCCCGTCCGCGCACCGCACGTATGATGGGGGCTTTTAGTCCTTTAATGTCCTCCAGGATCTGTCGACCGATCCGGGCGGCCCGCGCCGGCAAATCTTCCTCATCCAGAACCCGCATGACGGCACTGCCGGCCACGCAGGCCAGGGGATTACCCCCGAAAGTGGACCCGTGGCTGCCTGGGGCGATGGGCCCCAGGGCATCGCGCCAGATGGTCGCCCCCATGGGCATGCCCCCGGCCAGGGCTTTCCCAAGGGTCAGAATATCGGGTATCACATCCATTTGGTCGCAAGCCAGGAAGCTGCCGGTCCGCCCGATACCGGTCTGGACCTCATCGAAAACCAGCAACGCCCCCGTATCATCGCACAGGCGGCGCAGGGCGTGCAGATAATCCCGGTCCGCCAGCCAGATCCCGCCCTCTCCCTGAATGATTTCCACTACCACCGCCGCCGTCCGGTCAGTGACCGCCTTTGTCATCGCTGGTAGATCGTTGAGTGGCACATGGGTGACACCATCGAGCAGGGGCTGGAAGCGCTCCCGGTACTTCGGATTCCAGGTGAGGCTTAAAGAGCCCATGGTGCGACCGTGATACCCGCGCTGATGGGCTACCATCTCGGAACGTCCGGTGAAAAAACGGGCCACTTTAATGGCGCCCTCCACGGCCTCCGTGCCGGAATTGCACAGGAAGACCCGGTTCAGATCACCCGGTGTGCGCGCGGTGAGACTCTGCAGAAACCGGGCCCGCTGCTCGTTGAAATAGGCTTCATTGCAGATCATTAGTTGGGTCAGTTGCTCCTGAACCGCCGCCGTAATCGCCGGGTGATTGTGTCCCACGTTAGCCACGCCCTGCCCCGCGATGCAGTCGATGTAGTGGTTGCCATCGGCATCCCACAAAACGCTCCCTGCACCACGCACCAGGGATATGGGCCGCTTGGTGTACGCCCCGGAGGTGTGGGCCATTTCCACGGCCATGAGTTCCGCTAGGGCGTGATCAGTTGCTATCGGCTGTGCAGTCATGGGACATCTATGCTCCTATGCAATGATCTTTACTCCTATGCAATGATCGTGCCTTTCCCGCTCAGGGCCTGCTGCACCGGTTGGTTGATGCGTCCATCGGCAAAGATGACCTTGCGGACCCCTCCGGCCAGGGCTTCGCCGGCACCCATGACTTTCTTCTTCATCCGGTTTTGAGCCAGCTCCATAAAACCGGCCAGGTCAGCGGCGGGAATGCGCTCAATGAGGCTGGCTTCATCGGGAAAGCGTTCCAACAGTCCGGGCACATTGGACAGTATGACCAGCGTCTCCGCCTTCAGGGCCACTGCCGTGGCCGCCGCGGCCCGGTCCCCATCCACATTGATGGCATCTCCCTCGTAGGAAATGGCCGGTGGGGAGAGTACCGGGATGTATCCGGCGTCGAGCAGAGCGTGCAGGAGTGATGTATTGACCTGTTCCACCCGGCCGGTGTAGTCATCGCGCAACACTCGGCGGCGTCCATCACGGTCCACGATCCTGAGGGTCGCTTTCCTGGGACCGGTCCAGAGTTTGCCGTCCATGCCGCTCAGTCCCAGGGCATTGACCTGCCGCCGCTGGAGCCGCTCCACCCAGCCTTTGTTCATCTGCCCGCAATAGACCATCTCAAATATCTCCAGTGTGCGGCGGTCGGTACGCCGGCTGGTATACCCGCTGGGGGAGGTGACAAACTCGGGGGGGTGCCCCAGGGCCTCGGCCACCTCATTGGTAACCGCCGAGCCGCCATGGACCACCACCAGGGGCTGTTTCTGCCCTACCAGGTAGGCAATATCATCGGCAATGGCGTCGTAATCCATGCCCAGTGCGCCGCCAATTTTCAATACCAGCATGCGGGGTCTCCCAACACCTAAATGGGGTGGAGCCCAGGGAAGCCCAGCCCGGCGGTCTCATCGAGGCCCAGCATGATATTCATCGACTGGACGGCGCTGCCGGCGGCCCCTTTCATCAGGTTATCCAGGGCGGCGATGACCACCAGTCGGTTGGACGGGGACCCCTCATCAACTTCAAAGCCAATATCGCAAAAGTTACTGCCGGACAACAGTTTAGGCTCGGGGTAACGGAAGATACCTGTCTTCTGTTTCACTAGCCGAATAAACGGCTCAGCCCCATAGGCATCGCGATAAAGTTTCCAAACCGCCTTTTCATCCATCGGTTCTTTTAGAAAGCAGTGGGCCGTGACCAGAACGCCGCGCACCAGCTCAACGGATGTAACGGAAAAGTGCAATTCGAAACCATCCCCCAGTTCCTGACGAACCTCGGCCTGGTGACGATGGCCGGTGGGCTTGAAGGAACGCACCACCCCGCTGCGCTCCGGGTGATGGGAACCGGGGTTACCCGTGGCGCCCCCCTCAGAGGAGCCCACCTTCACGTCGGCGACGACCCGTTCGAGCAGGCCCGCATCGGCCAGGGGCGCGAGGGCCAGCGTAGTGGCGGTGGCATTGCACCCGACGCCCGATGCGTAATGGGTGTTGGCCAATTCAGCCCGATGCCGCTCCGGCAGGCCGTAGGTGAACCGGCCGAGCCACTTGGGGGCCGGATGTTCCTGCTCGTACCAATGGCGATAATCTTTAGCCTCCCGTAAGCGAAAGTCACTGGAGCAGTCGATGATTCTGGGCGCAAGCGCGAGGAATTGGTCAATATGGGCGGCGGCATAGCCGTGGGGTTGGGCTAGGAACAGCAGGTCGCACGGTTCCGTTTCACCGGGGCCGGTGAATTTGAGCCGGGTATGTCCCCGTAGATTGGGATGGGTAAAATAGACAAAGCGTCCAGCGTGAGCCTGGGAAGAGACTTGCCGCACATCGATATTGGGATGAAAGAGTAACAGGCGGAGCAACTCGCCGCCCACATATCCGCGGCCCCCCACAATGGAGACCGAAAACGTCTCAGTCACGACGGGCCTCCCTTTGGGCGGCCACTTGCAGTACATGGTCCGCAATGGCCCCCGGGATGTCGACCCCGGTGACATCGATGCTGTTGCGGAACTCCATAGTGTAGTTCACCTCGTTCACCAGCAGTTCACCCGCCCGGGTCTCCAGCAGGTCCACAGCGACGACGCCTCCGCCGACGGCTTTGGCCGCTGCTATGGAAAGTTCATGAATCTCGGGTGTGACCGGACAGTTCGAGGTCTTGCCTCCCCGGGCGGTATTGGTGATCCAGTGATCGGACCGGCGGTAAATGGCCGCGATGGTCTGATCCCCGATGACGAAGGAGCGAATGTCCCGGCCGGGTTTGTCCACATACTGTTGAATATAAAATATGGAGTGGTGATAACTTCCCAACACCTCCTTGTGCTCCAGGATCGACTCGGCGGCATCCCGGTCGTTCACCTTGGATAGCAGGCGTCCCCAGGATCCAACCGCCGGCTTGAGCACCACAGGGTAGCCGAACGCCTCGATGGCCTCCAGGGCCGACTCGGGGGTGAAGGCTATCTTGCACCCCGGCGTGGGAACCCCCTCACGGATAAGGGCCGAGGTGGTTTCCAACTTATTGCCGCAGACCAGGGCCACATGGTAGTCGTTCACTGTTGGGACACCCCAATCTTGGAGCACGCGCAGGGAAAACAGGGCCCGGGAATGATTGATGCACCGTTCCAGGATGGCGTCATAGTGTCCCCATTCGCCATTGTGCAAATCGAACACGATCTTGCGGTCGTCAATCATCTCCACCGGTACATTCCGGGATTTGAAGGCTTTCAGCAACAATTTCTCTTCCACCCGAACCCGTGAGAGCAGTATACCGATGGTCGGATGGCTGGGTCGATGGTTCGGGAGCACCTTACTCACCCCAATCCTCTTCCTCCTCGGGCGCCGGGGCCAGCTCAAGGGGATCGATGTTCACCACCTCGAGGTCAACGCCGCAGTCACCGCAGCTCACGATTTCACTCTGTACCGTACCCTTAGCAAGGTCTACGGCGGCGCCACATTCAGGACAGGGTACCTGCTGACTCATGATTCACTCTCCTTCGATATTGATCTCTACAGATCAGCATGACAAAATTCACGGTAGTTGTACGGTCCGGAGTAATGGATCCTGAAAATCCTGCCCCCGGCCCCGGTAAGTACAGCCGCATATGTGCCTGGATGATATCCCCACCGGTTGAGGAGGAAGGCTTGCTGGGAATCTTGGCAAGGTCGTACAGTCTCCCCACGGGGAGGGGTCAAGGAACACTCTCCTAACACGTTTGTCTTATGGAAATCAGGAAGGGCCGGGTTGGTCTAACCGATCAATTGGCTTGGTGGCGGGTGATCTCTATTGATGAACCTGAATCCTCCGTCTGCCGCCATAACCCTACAATTCTCCGCCTAAAGCATAATGTCAGGAAAGCGGTCTTGTCAAAGGAAATATTGGCAAGCCCAGGCTAAAATCAGAACCCCCCGGTCTTCCGGTAAGAGCCATTATTCAAGCCTGATCTTAAAATCATTACCCTCTGGCACAGATGAAATGATCAGCAAGGACCAAGTGGGTTGAAGGGACCAGGACGCCTGGGCAGGATCAGCAACCATAGTCGTTCCACTACCCTATCGCAATCGGTCGCTTACATCGTCGCATTCTATTTTGAGATGGAGCGGTGTCCCCCTTCGGAGACCGGGACCGACCGAAGTTTGGCAAGCAATTTGCACCGTAAATGGACGGTATGTGATTGATTGCTCTTTGAAAATTATTTTTCGACTTATGCCCGTGAAAAGGTTTGTGCATGGCACATGAGATGACTGCTCTGATTATGATTTGTTTGGCAATGGGAAACGCGGGCATAAGTCGATCCTTTTGCTTACCTATGCTTCTCGCGACCGGCGTTCCGCCAATACGGTGAAATAGATGAAGCCCCACCCCCTTATCCTCCTAATCTTTCCGAATAGACGGGCATAGGTGAGCAATAATTTTACCCCCCCCCAAGGGCCGGCCCGCGGAACTGCGGCGAGGAGTCATTGAACCGGGGCCTGGGTATTAATTACAAGGCATGATAAGGATGCAGTACTTGGGCTGGTGAACATGTCTTGGGAAATTTCAGGCCGACTTATGTCCACGTATGTATGCGGCACAGATGCACGATGATGATGCGAGATGATGACATGTGCGATGATGGCTAGGACTATGACCCATCTGGGAATGGATTGTGTGGACATAAGTCGGTCCCTTTGATTGTTTCTACCCCTGCTCACGTTGTCTGACCGAAATAGTGACAGAGATCGATTCCACCCGCTTACGCTGATACCCATGATTATGTCCCGATCGAACGGGTCAACCGAAAGCGAACCGTGTCCATTGGCCATGGTCGACAGCCTCAGGTTCGCCCAGGATTCCAGCGCCTCTGCTACGATCATCCACCGATAAGCTTTTCCCCTCATTTGTCCCAATCGGCAGTTCCAGGAACGCCTAACCCGTGGCCCGTTCATGTTGGAGTCCTGTTAAAGCCCATAACTCGGGTCGGCAGTTCAATAGCTTGCCGTTTCAGCACCCATCCTCGGCGCGTCATTTGGTGCAGCTCGAATTGCGGTTTTCCCCAATTTGTCATGATCCTTGTGGTATGAGGCCCGGATTGGGCCATATATTGCGCAGCGCTGACTGAACCAAGCCACTAAGGATACCGCGCCCATGTCCCTTACCGCCAGACTGATTGCCGCATGCTCCGTGTTGCTCTGCTTGCAACCGTTGTTGGCCGCCATTGAATCCAGCACCTCGCGGGCCCTTTCGTCTAGGCAGGGGGAGCCGGTGACAGCCCAAGCAAGCCAAGTGGTCGTCACTACCCCCCGGGAGGCGGTTCCCATCCCCGGCGTCGTGGTGGTGAAACTTCTCCCCAGCACGGAAAAGGTGATCGGCTACGGGCCGCCGCGCACCGCCAGCGTGTTCGGTCTGTCGTCACTGGATGCAACCCTGCGCCGGCACAATGTCCAGCGGATCGAGCGTGCCTTTCCCACCAAGACCGCGCCACCCACGCGCCCGGTGCCGGACCTGTCGAAGATTTACAAACTTTATCTGCTCCCTGACGCCGATGCCGACCAACTCATGGATAACCTCAATCGGAGTCCTTATGTGGAGTACGCCGAGCGGGTCTATCCGGCCTATACGGACGTGGTGCCGAACGACTCGCTCTTCAACGCCCAACGGCATTTCGAGCGCATTTCCGCGGCGGGGGCCTGGGATGTTCAAACCGGCGCCGATACCATCATCGTGGCCATCGTCGATACCGGGGTCGATTGGGACCATGTGGACCTGGCGGCCAACATCTGGGTGAACGGTGACGAGATTCCCGGTAATGGACTTGACGACGATGGCAACGGCTATCCTGATGACATTCGGGGATGGGATTTTGTGGATGTGCCACCCTCGTGGCCTCCGGACATCCAACCTGCTCCGGGCGAAGACGGGACCGTAGCGGATAACGATCCCGATGATTTCGATGGTCACGGCACCCATGTCGCCGGCATTGCCGCTGCGGTGACCCATAACGGCATCGGGGTCGCCAGTATCGGTTGGAACACCACCATCATGCCCGTGCGGGTCGGTTACCAGGGCGGTGGGGAGGGTGGCGGTTATGTTTTGGGGCTATGAAGGGATTGTGTATGCCGTCGATAATGGCGCTCAC
>JADFNF010000119.1 GCA_022563485.1 Fidelibacterota bacterium
TTTGGATAGCAGCCTATTCGATGTCAAACAATCCACGCTGGAGGGTGTCCTCTACGGGAAAGTCAAGCGTTGGATAACCCCCCTGTTGATGGTCGAGCCAGGTCTCCGGATTACACACTACGACGGGCACCCGACCAAGTGGTTCTTCGACCCGCGTCTCAACGTGAAATACCTACTGACTCCCGACCGGTATCTCAACGGGGCTGTGGGGCTGTATCATCAATTCATCGAGACGGTCCAGGACGATTTCAACCCCTCGATCCTGGACCAGTGGGTGGCGGTGGACGGGTCGGTCAAGCCCGCATCTTCGGTGCAGGTGGTGTTGGGTTACGAGGAGTATGTGGGGAATATGTACCGCATACAGGTGGAGGTGTATTATAAAACCCTGAACAATATGCTGACCTTCGTCGAGCAGCGGGCCACCACTGATGAGACCCTATCCTCTGAAAACCTGTTTGATACTTTCGATCTGGCATCGGGGTATGCCACCGGGATCGAGTTTTTTCTCCAGAAAGAAGTGGGCCGGCTGAACGGATGGCTGTCTTATACCTATTCTGTGGCGCGTAAAAGACTCAACGGTAAGGAGTATTACAGCAACTGGGATCGGCGGCACGCCTTCAATTTCGTTGGCAATATGGTGCTGTCAAACAAATGGGAAGCCAACGTGAGATGGACCTATCAATCGGGGCAGCCGTACACCCCCATTCTCGGTTTCTATATGGAGAAATTGCCCAATGAACCCGAGCCGTTTTACCAGTCCATAACTGGAGGGAGAAATTCCCTGCGATATCCCCCCTATCACCGGTTGGACCTGGGGGGTATCCGCCATTTCCAGATCAGGGGTGCGCGAGTGGACCTGTTCCTGCAAGTGGTGAACGCTTACTGGCGGAAGAATATTTTCCAGTACAACTATATCTTCGGCGACACCGGCAACGGTCTGGATGACGATGGGGACGATGAAATCGATGAGCCAGACGAGGGCATTCCCCAGCGGCAGTCCATTTCCATCTTTCCACTCCTGCCCAGTATTGGGGTAACCATTGATTTTTAACATCCAGGAGCCGCTACCGTCTGTTGCCGGTGTTAACCTTGTTGGTCGCCTGCAGCCTGCCGGTAGAGGAGAGCGCCTACCAAGAAAAGCTGGTGGTTTTTGGAAACCTGATGGCCAATGGCCAGACAGCGGATACGATTTTTGTCTCACGATCTTTTGAGATCGAGGAATCCCATGAAGATCAGGGCAAGTGGGTGGCCGATGCCACGGTGACAATTTTCGATGGCGACACGACGTTCACCCTGGCGCCGGTGGCGGGGCGGCCAGGCCGTTACCTGGATCAGGCGCTCCCCCGGCACATGATATTGCCAGGGTGGACCTACCAGCTGGATGTCGTCCTGGATGGTGACGCCGTAACGGCCTTCACCACGGTCCCCGAGAGTTTTTCGCTGGCGAGCACCTCCACGGACTGGTTCTGTGAAGGGGCGCCGGTTCCGGTGGATTCCATTGCGTTGTACGATGACGAGTACAGCGAGACGGCCTGGCGCCAGGCTGTTGCTACAGGTGATTATAGCGCTCTGGCTATGGATACGGTCATCTACCGGGAAGGACCGTGCTACACCACCAGTTTTGCTTCTATACCTCTATTCGCGCTGGAGTGGGAATCCTTTGATCCGACAGGGATCATTCGGGTCAGTACCCTGGCGTTGGATGATACGGTCACCCAGGCCATCGTGGATAGCAGTTTGGCGGCCGACATCTTCAAGGGGCATCTGCTTGTCGATGAGGAGGGGAACCACTTCCGACCCGGCTCCTTCGCGTGGAATTCAAGCCAGTCGTTCCTACCCTTCACATGGCTTTATTTTAACTACTATGGCCCCCACCTGATCACCGTGGAAGTGACCGATGACCACTTTAGCGAATACTTTGAGGGGAATCCCTTAAGACAGAGCAACTTCGGCATGCCCACCAGCAACGTCGAAGGGGGCTTTGGGCTCTTTTCCTCATCCAACGCTCGATCCTTTTTCGTGCATGTAGCGCCTGACACGAGCTAGACTTGCCCCGCTGGTTGGCACGCGAGTTGCCTGCGATCCACTCCCGATATTAAGTTGGTCCGGCGATTGAACGCCGTTAACTTAACGCTGTTAACCAGGGCGCATACGAGCGCCCTTTTATCTCTACCCGGGTTGGTCGCACCCATGATACCCGTTGGAATGAAGGCAACCCTTGGCCGACGGATCGCGTCAAAAGACAGACACGCCCCGTCCACTGATGAGTTCCCTATAAGGATGACCATGACCACTGTGGCGCATCGGCAGCGAAGGCATCAATCTGCCGATACTGAAGCAACGATTCTGGAGATTGCCCGCGACCTGCTGGCCGAAGGGGGTCTGGAACGGCTCTCCATGCGAGCGGTAGCCCAACGCGCCGGGGTGAGTGCCACGGCCATTTACCACTATTTTGCCAATAAGCAGGAACTGGTGGAGCGGATCGTGGATCTCGGATTTCATCGCTTCGATGAGCACCTGCAAAAGTCCATCGCCAGCCACCCGGTCGGCTCCATGGAGCGTCTCACCGCTCTAGGTGAAGCCTACATTCAATTCGCCCTTGATAATCGGCAGTATTTCCAGGTGATATTTAATATTGAGACCAGTAATCCTAAAGCTATCGAAGACCTGCCGGGCCACGGCGGCTACAACCTGCTCAACGACTGTGTGAGGGATGCCATGGCTTCGGGATCCATCAAACCGGGAAACCCCGATCTCATTGCGCTCTATTTATGGACCCTGGTTCATGGCGTAGTTACTCTGACCCTGGCGTGCCAGCTCCACGACAACATACCGACCGGCTCCAAAGGCGCACAGGGCACACCCGCCGAGCTGTTAAGGCAATTTACCCCTTTTATCAGGCAGGGGCTGGAGGCCGGGGCCACCCCTGTGGCTGTTCCAGCGACGAATCACGAGTCTTAACATAAAACCCCAACACTGCAAAAGCATACAGGGCTCATTTTTAATGGACCACCGACATCGCTTGCATTCCGTGACAGTATTCATTGCCCTTGCCCTCGCGGGCTTCGGGAGGGTGGCTGCAATGGATCGCTCCCAGACAATCGACACCCATTTTACCCTGAAACGGGCCATCGCCGTAGCCCTGGAGAACAGTCCCACACTCCAGGACGCCCGGCTTAGCCTGGAAATCGCCCATGGGCAGGTACGGGAAGCCTGGAGCAGCGTGCTGCCCCGCCTCTCGACCAATGCCTCCTATTCCAGGAGCATCATAAAACAGAGCTTTTTCTTTGGTGACACGCTTATCCAGATTGGAGCGGACAACGTTTGGGTTGCCGGTATCACCTTCAGTCAGCCCGTGTTTGATGCGGCGGCTTTCATTGGTGTGGGCGCTTCGGGCCGGGTGCGGCAGTTACAGTCCGAAGCGGTAAGGGGGACCATCCAGCAGGTGGTGACCCGGGTGCGGCAGGCCTACCTCGATGCGCTCCTGTCCGCCGAGCAAATCCGGTTGACCGAGCAGAGCCTGGAGCGCGTTCGCCAAAGCCTGGATGAAGCCCGCTCCCTGCACAAGGCCGGCATGGTCAGCGATTATGATGTCCTGCGTCTGGATGTGCAGCTGTCGAACCTGGAAGCGGAACGCCATCGAGCCTGGGTCGGTGAGGCTGCTGCCGGTCGAAACCTGTTGTTGGAGTTGGGACTGTCCCCGGAACTGGAAATCACCCTGGAAGGCCGCCTGAATGAACTTAATCTCGAAGAACATACGCGCAACAGTTCCGGTAACCAGATCCTGTTGCAGTATGTGGGTTTCGGTGATGGCAGCGGGTTGCCATTTCATGAGGCCTATGGGCTGGCATTGGAAGGCCGCAGTGATCTTCGTCAGCTGGCCATCACCACTTCCCTGGAGGAGGCGCAGCTGGCGGCCCAGCGCGCTGAGTACTTCCCAACCTTGTCAATCTTTTACAACTATAATCTCACCGCCCAAGAAAATGGCCCCCTTGATTTCTTCGGCGAGAATGCCAACCAGCGATCTCGATTCGCGGTAACCGGTATCAATATGCAATTGCCACTATTCCTCGGTTTTGCTCGCCGCGCCCGCATGCAACAGCGCCGGGCCGCCGTGCGCCAGAGCGAGCTCCGGCGGTGGCGGGGAGAGCAACGGACCGATAGTCAATTGCGTAACCTGCTCGCTAGTCTGGAGGACAGCCAGTACCGGGCGGAAAGCCTGGTCCGGGCGCTGGATCAGGCCCGAAGGGGGTTCGAGATTGCCACTGCACTGTACCGCACTGGTGTCGGTTCCCAGCTGCAGATCACCGATGCCGAATTGGCCCTGCGGCAATCGGAGTTCAACTATGCCCGCACGGTCTACGACTATCTTACTTTACGGACCCAACTTGATGCGGCGATGGGAACCGTACTGGTTTCTCTGGCCGAGCTAGATGCTGGGAACCATCTTGATGATCGTCATTAAACAGGGATATCGGAATGGATAGGATCAATAGATTGTACCCCTCAACCGCATTTACGACCGTGAGACGTTCCAGCGTCTTCAGGTATGGAATGGTTCTGTTGGGCGCGATGTCAACCCTGGGGCTGAACGGGTGTTCTTCGGTTGAGAGCTCTGCCGAAGACACAGCCTCCTCGAATCTGGGGGAAGCGGCCGTATCCAGCCGGGTCGTGAACGTGGAGGTGACGCCGGTTGAAACCGCGACCTTTACCGATTATATCCGCATCACCGGCGAAGCCGAAGCCTTGCACGATGTGACTGTCACGGCGGAAGAGGGCGGCGTAATATTGCGATTTTTCGTGGTGAAGGGCAGTACGGTACGCCGGGGCCAGCCCATAGCCAAGTTGAAAGACGATGTACTCACGGCCCAAGTGGCCGAAGCCGAAGCGGTGGCCCATCTGGCGAGGGAGCAATTTAAACGTCAAGAGGAGCTTTGGCGGAAGGACAAAATTGGCAGCGAGCTCGCTTACCTCCAGGTCAAATCGGCCACTGATGGCGCCAATGCCCGTTTGGATATGTTGAAGGCTCGGCTGGCCAATACCACGGTGAGGTCGCCGATTGACGGTATTTTCGATGAGCAGTATCTCGAGGTGGGAGAAATGGCGGCGCCGGGACTGCCCCTGGTGCGCATTTTGAACACGGACCAGGTCAAGATTACCGGTGGGGTACCGGAACGGTTTGCCCTGTCGGTCCACTCGGGTGACAGCGCCTGGATCACTTTCGATATCTTTCCCAACCAGCGGTTGGTGGGTCGCATCAATTACGTTGGCAGCGCCGTGAATCCCGCTAACCGCACCTTTCCCGTTGAAATCGTGCTGGACAACAAGGGACGGTTGATCAAACCCCATATGGTGGCCAAGGTGCAACTGGTCCGGGAGCACCTGGAAGACGCCATCATCATACCCCGGCAAGTGGTTGAGCGAACGGAAAACGGTCACCGCGTGTACTTGGCCCAGCCCAGCGAGGGTGGTCTGGCAGCTTCGGCCCGGTACATCGAACTGGGACCTGCTCACAGGAACCGGATCGTGGTGCAGAGTGGACTTGCAGTCGGCGAGCTGCTCATTACCCTGGGGCATCAACAAGTCGACGACGGCAGCCCCATCCGGTTGGTGAATGTCGATGCGGTGGCGTCGGCAGGGGAGCACAGCGAATGACAGAACAGGGGCCTAGCAAGAAGGTCTTCGAGGAATTCAGACTCACTTCCTTTGCCATCGATCACCTCACCAGCGTACTGGTCCTCACGGGGATCATTATAATTTTGGGACTGCGCTCCTATATCGCTGTTCCCAAGGAATCGGCGCCGGAGATTATCATCCCCAATATTATTGTCAATACCATCTACCCCGGTGTAGCCTCTCGGGATATTGAAAGTCTTATCACCCGTCCCCTCGAGGAAGAGCTCAACACCATCGCCGATATCAAGCAGCTCACGTCCGTTTCGACCGAAGGGTACTCCAGTATCAATGTGGAGTTTTCGGCCGGGATGGATATGAATGAAGCCCTTCAGAAGGTGCGTGAGCGGGTGGATATCGCCAAGCCAAAATTGCCCACGGCGGCGGAAGACCCCCGTATCTATGAGATCAATATCTCGGAATTTCCGATCATGCAGGTGAACATATCCGGGGACTATGGCCTGGTACGTCTGCGAGAGGTGGCGGAAGAGCTGCAAGACGACCTGGAGCAGATCCCCAGCATCCTGGAAATCACGCTGGCCGGCGGCCTGGAGCGGGAGGTCCAGGTGGATGTGGACCTGGCAGACCTCAAGTATTATGACCTCTCGTTTGACGATGTCATCAAAGCAATCCGCAATGAAAACGTCACCATTCCCGGTGGCGCCATCGACGTGGGGGCCATGAAATACCTGGTCCGGGTACCGGGCGAGTTCACCGCCATCGCTTCCATCGCTGATGTGGTGATCACCACGCGGCAGGGGCGGCCCATCTATGTGCGGG
>JADFNF010000120.1 GCA_022563485.1 Fidelibacterota bacterium
GGTAATGCAGCTGATTGTTCTCCTCATCAATTTCCCAGATGGTTGCCAGATTTTCATCTTTCATTTTAGTGAGAAGGCGGGCCTCGAGTTGCGTGGGAGTATTATCCGGGTTTCGGGCGTTGAAGGCCGGCGCCTTGAAGCTGTAATTGGCATTCTCGGCCAGCGTCGCGCCTACGATCAGAGACTGCACCACCGGCACCGCCAGGAACAGTTTGTCCGGATCCTTGAGCAATTCCTCCATATTGTACATGTCGCCGGTGAAGATGGTCGCCATGCCAATACGCACCTGTTCCAGGGATGCGGTCAGTTCCTGGGCTTCAATTACTACCGATGCGATCGCTTCGCTACGTTGCTTTTTAGTGGTGACAACGAAATTGATTAAAAAACCAACAATAAATACTGTGGCAAAGATCGATACCAGTTTGTTCCGGATACTCATACGGCTAAACAGGCTAGTCAGTGCTTTCATCCTCATCTCCCTCTCACTTTACTGAATTCACATTCCCGGCATAATCGGCCACAAGCGTCTGTAATCGTCAGTGTGCCCAGTTGTAAATGACCAAGATTGCCTCATTTTAACAGGTCGGATTTTCGTAGCCCAATGATATTGATATTGATCCCATAACCTTAAAGAAAAATTAGTAAGGGGCTGTTATATCGTGTGTCTGCGACGCGACGGTTTCAGGATAACCCTGGTATTGATACGGGAAACACCTGATATGATTAAAGTATACATCATGGGTATTTTCCATATCGTTCGGGTAATCATCACGATGAGAGACCATCAAGAGACGGTCGCTGTGCAGAGTAGGGCAGGATTTATTATCAGGCAGTGACGACGCCCATACGATCGGTGAAGTGCACCGGTCCAGTGCTATCGGGAAGTCGATTTTTCATGAGCTGTGTCTCATGGATCTCGATAGTCTGGACAGTTCTATGGAGTGTACTTGCCATTTTCGATGGCCGCGCTCTTCCGCCGGGGGTTATAGAATTTCCCCCTGCCTCCAGACCGCTCATTTTCGGCAAAGCAATATCCGTGAGAACTATATCCGGTTTTGTCTTGCGACGAGTTCTAGCGCCTAGCAGCCGTCGCCCGCTTCCCCGATGATGCTTAGCCTTAGGAAGGTATAGGTGAGGAATGTTCTCTGATTCTACGTTATAACGGTATGCGTATGGGTGCAATCCAAGGCATTACGAGCGCGTAGCTTAAAAACTAGTATATTCGGACTCTAATTTAGAGTCGATCAATGTACCGCCTAAGGGTGCCTATGCTTGTGCAACAGAGTGAAGGAGAGGCTGAGCCGGGATTTCTGATCTAATAAGCGCCCCTGCCAAACAGTACCGCCGGGATCGTTTCAAACAAAATCTCCATATCAAATAGCAGGGACTGATGCTCAATGTAATACAGGTCCAAAAGGACCATCTTATCAAAGGGAATGTCGCTCCGTCCAGAGATTTGCCATAATCCTGTAATACCGGGCTTGACTTTCGCCCTATCCTTGATAGCCTCCCAAAACCTGTCATCAATATCGGAATTCTCACAATCCTCGATGGGCAGGGGCCGAGGGCCCACCAAGCTCATATCGCCAATGAACACATTAAACAGTTGCGGCAACTCATCGATACTGACCTTCCTGATGATCCGCCCGATACGGGTTCTCCTGGGATCATTTTTCATTTTAAACAGGGCCCCACTGGCCTCATTCTTGTCCATCAGTGTCTCTTTGATTTCATCGGCTTGCTTGACCATACTCCTGAATTTGATGAAATTGAATTGTTGGGCTCCCTTGACGGCAGAACGTTTACGTACATAAAAAATGGGTCGGCCAGATTCAAGATAGATAGCAAGGGTAGTCAATAAAAAGATAGGGGAGAATAAGACGATTAATAAGGAGGCTCCGATTACATCGAATAACCTTTTCGAAGCCCGCTTGATTAGCTCGATTTTCCAACGGGGAGGTGAATATAAGGTAATTCCCGCAATATCGTAGACACGCGCCATTTTTAAAAGGCCGGTGGCTCCAGGTGAAACCACCTTGATTTTCACGCCGTGGTTCCGGCAACTCTCCAATAGTTGATGCATTCCCTGGGCCACAAAACTTGTTGAAGGGATAAAAATACGGTTGATGTTTTTTTCAACTATTATTTTATCAAGCTGTTTGAAAGGATAATACTCTATGCCACCGATCGATGGCTGACCATTGCCCGGTACGGCGCCATTGACCATAGAGAGAACCCCACGAATATTGTAGCCCAGCCAAGGCAACCATCTGAATTGCTCGTAGGTGTCGATCCTGGTGCTATCGGTAAAAACGAGCAGGATATTGTGGATGCCAAAACCTATTTTCTTAAATAGATAATTAATTGCCGTTAATAGAAGGCGGCCAAAGATAAAATGAATGGGCAGCAGGAAGAGATAAAGCACCGTAAAACTTCGGGGAATATGGATGAGGTTAAATATGTAGAACGAGGTTAAAATAACGCTAGATGCGTAGACATAGGCCTTGGCTGCCAAGAAATATTGAAAATTGGAATTGGTGAAAAAGGACTGGCGGTACAATCCGATAATCAAGGTAAAGAAAATGAAGATGCCCCCAAAATAAATGGCCTCCTCAATGGCATAACTAAAGGGTAAGATGGGACCCAAATAGAACTTGGATAATAGGTACCAGGAACTAAGACCACATGTGAAAATGATGAACGCGTCGATGACAAACGCTATACCTGTAAAAATGGTACGCCAGTTCCGTCGTATAAAAGTATGATTTTGCCGCATGAATCCTCTAAAAAATAAAACTTTGGGAATTATAGGCCGGCACCGTCAGGCTAATTCCCTCGGTTAACCATGCTCACCAGCAAGGCACATAGACCCCCCAAACCGAATTTGAGCGCAGAACGCAATGTATGGCACCCAATCGGGATAGGCAAGTGATAAGGACTCACATTTATCGAATTGACACACTTGGTTCGTCCCGGAGGGATCCCCTGGGGACACCGAGAATAGTGGTCCGGAATTAAGAGATTTGAAGCCGGGATCATCCCAGATGGCTGCCATTTCGAGCTAGGCCGTTTCACCCCTCTTGGGGGAGGAGTAAAATGCTGAATCAGAACAATCACGGTGGTTCATTTCGTCCACAACTGGAGCTTCGAGACGTTCCGGAATTGTGACTTTGTGCTCAAGGTGAGTCGTTATTCATGGCTCAAGATTGATCGATGATTGATAGAAGGACAAGGTTTCGAACAGACTATAGGTGGTGGAAGTAACTTATAAATAACTGATAATATAAGAGATATATTTGGACTTGTCGTTAGAAGTTCGCTCGCTTTGCACTGTTTATTGGTAAACATCTTTGGGTGCCAAAGGGTGGGTGGACGGATAGATGGCTTGGCTAAATTGGGGGATCGGTGGACTGGCTAAAGGCTCAGGCCTTATGAGTCGCTATAGATTTCCGCTTCAGGATAGAAGGCTGCCCAGGCGAACCAGTAGGCAATAAACGTCCTGGGCAGGGGCAGCTGTTTTCCGGCCAGCGGCCCCGCAAGGCCGCGACCAAAGACATCCCAGGTTGTACCCCCATCGTCTTTCATCACCGCTGGAAGTTGTCCTTGCAGGGGCGTGAATATCAGTAGGTTGCCGTTTAGAATGCGATTAAAAATCACCACCAGGTTATCACGCGCGCTCCCGACGATGACAAGTGGGACCCCTTCGAAGGAATCATTGATGGTACGGACGGTATCGACGAAGGTAATGAATCGGTAAACCTTGGCTCGCTCCCCGACGATCACGCCCGCGACCCGTTCCTTGCGAAATAGGCGGCTATCATCGTTGCTGATGGGCCAGATGAGAAAATCAGAGGTCCGGTAATCAAGGTAGGGGTACTGGCCGTAGGGACGGTTGTAACCGGTCTGGGTGGTCACGACCTCGGAATCAGGGTACATCTTAAGCCAGGTCCTCCAGGTGGTCTCCACAACAGGGAAGGTTTCTGCCGTCGTCCCGATGTGCTCGCCGTGCACGCACAGCAGCTTCATTTGCGACCAATAGCTGCGCGTCGCCCGGTCATAGGGCATCAGGTTGGAGTTGTAGAGCATGCTAGTAACGCCAAAAGTGGTGGTATCGCCCTCCACGACGCGATTCCACGCCACTCCGGAACCTGTGAGGGGACAATAGGTCATTGCCAGGCTGGCGCTATCGAAATCATCGTTGACGATCTCATGCCAGTCGAGAATATCATGAGGGTAGGCCCGGACTTGGTCACCGATCTTGACACCGATGACCAACTTGCCGCTCTTCAGGTAGGTGATGTTGGCGGCTGGTTCAACTGATGGGTTGTCCAGAGCGATGATCCCATCGGTGCCTGCCCCATCGTCAAATACCTCACCTTTAGGTATCAGCCAGGGTCCATTATCATCGTTGGTGGACTGGCAGCCCATCCATAGGAATCCCAGGGGGATGAGCGCCATAACGAACCAATTTGTACATAGACGCGACATAATGCAGGCAAATTGTAAGGATGGGAATGGGGCAGGAATGTCAACTACCGGACAATCCGGGTTTATATGGCTGCCATTTGCTAGTTTTCACAGGGCGTGAGAACGTTTTTGTAAAGCGGGTGAGGGTTTTGTACTTTCGGTGATGTGTAGGCTGATTCGGGTCCGCGTTGGGTTGGGGACAGGGCTTACATCCAGGAGTTGTTCGGCTATAAGCACTTTGGATTTTCGACATTGAAAGATTGGCAAGGATAATGATCGCGGAAACGATACGCCGGAAAGATGACGCGGCCCTCATGACCGATCAGGACCTTCACGCCAAGTACGAGAGCCTGACTACCCTTCTTGAAGAGATGGGAGATTGCGTGGTTGCCTGCAGCGGCGGTGTGGACAGTATGTTACTGGCTACCGTGGCTCACCGTGCCCTGCCGGGCCATTGCCTGGTGGTTCACGCGAAGAGCGCCGCCGTTCCGATCGAGGATACCGGCCGCGTGAGGGCCTTTGCCGCCAGCGAGGGGTGGCGGTTGCAGCTGATCACTACGGGTGAATTCGACGATGAGCATTACCTGAGTAACCCCATCAACCGGTGTTATTACTGTAAGAGCCACTTGTATGCGGGCCTGATTCCGTTGGCGAGCAGGGTGAATGACGGCAATCGGGGGGCCACCGTACTCAGCGGCGCCAATCTGGACGACCTGGCCGAATACCGTCCCGGCCTTGAGGCGGCCGCCCAATACGGTATCAGGCATCCCTTCGTGGAGACGGCTTGCACCAAGTCGGACATCCGGAACATCTGTCGCAGGCTGCGACTACCCTTTGCGGAAATCCCGGCCTCACCCTGCCTGGCGAGCCGCATCTACACGGGTACCAGGGTCACACCAAAACGGCTAGAAGCGGTACACTTTGCTGAACAATCCCTGAAGCGGACCCTGGGGGTCCAGGTCATTCGGTGCCGTTTGAAGGGGGACCACATGTTGATTGAAATCGAGGCTGAGGACCGCTGGCGGATAAGTCAACCGGTCCTTGGTGATTTGCGCAGTGCTCTGCTCGACCGGTATCCCTTTATTCGATCCGTTGAGGCCGATCCCAAGCCCTACCAGCCGGGACGGGCGTTTACCGCGCTGGACATAGCATGATCAAATTCGATCACCATCGTAAGGCCAGGATCGGATTGCCTGAGTCGGTCTTTTGTGAGCCTAAGTCGGCGGCAATGGTTGATGAGATCATCGCACAGCTGACTAAAAATACCGGCCATCCGACACTCTTTACCCGCCTGGACGAAGCTAAATATGCCGCTCTGGACCCGGCCCTGGCAGCCCGGATGGATTATCACCCATTGTCGCGAACCGCCTATCTCAACGGCGTTCACCATGATGAGGGACCGGGCCGGATCGTGATCATCACGGCCGGGACATCCGATCTGCCCGTGGCCTGGGAAGCGTTGCGTACCCTGGAGCATCTGGGCCTTCAGGGGACCCTGATCCCTGACGTGGGGGTCGCCGGTATCTGGCGGTTGGAGGAGAGGCTGGAGGAGATCAATGCCCACGAGGTCATCATTGCCGTAGCCGGGATGGACGGGGCCATGATTTCGGTCATCGGGGGACTGACTTCCCGGCCGGTCATTGGCGTGCCGACCTCCGTGGGCTATGGCGTCAGCGCTCAGGGGACCACGGCCCTCAAC
The DNA here is from genome assembly GCA_022563485.1 of Fidelibacterota bacterium. Lineage (GTDB taxonomy): Bacteria > Fidelibacterota > Marinisomatia > SCGC-AAA003-L08 > TS1B11 > JADFNF01. The sequence continues at coordinate 6,167 of JADFNF010000120.1, forward strand.
AGCATGTTGACCAGCTGCTCACCGGGGGTGGTGGTGGTGAACATCGATAACGGATACGGGGCCGCCTGTGCCGCCTCGCGCGTGCTCCGGGGCGTCAGACATGTCCCGGAATAAGACCCTCACGATCCGTATGCCCTCGGGGATCAGTGGGGATATGCTGCTCACCGGCCTGGCCAGGCTGGCCAATATGGATCCACCCGCCCTGAGCGCGATGGTCGAGGACATCGGCGTCCCAGCGCTGAGCCATTGTGTCAGGATCATTCCAGCCCAGGTGAACGAACTGTCG
>JADFNF010000121.1 GCA_022563485.1 Fidelibacterota bacterium
GTACTGAATCACCCCGATTACCTCCCCGGTTCGGGTGATGGAGGTGAGCGGTTGATCAGGCAGCCGTCGGAGCTGGATGTCGCGCAACTGGCTGACCGGCTGGCCCCCGGCGCCCTGGCCCTGGCCGCTCATCCCTTTCAGCCGATCCCTTTCGTCCAGTGGGCCATCATCGGCCGGGGCGTATGGCAGGACCGGGATACCCGTCAACCCGGGATCACCGGCCTGCAAATATTAAATGGCGGCCTGGACGCCGGGTTCTTCCAGGGGCTTGAGGAGTGGAAACGGCTGCTGCTGGCCGGTCAGCGCACCTTCATCTACGCCGGCACCGACGCCCACGGCGATTTCAATCTTCACCGGCAGATCAAAGTGCCCTTCGTCTCCCTCACTGAGCGCCCCACCAAGGTCCTGGGGTCCTGCCGCACCGGCGTCCTGGACATCAAGGCGGGGGATCTGCCGGGCCTGTTGGCGGGATTGAAGGCGGGACGCTGCATCATCACCACCGGGCCATTCCTGACCATGACCCTCGCCACCCCTCAGGCCACGGCGCGCATCGGCGAGACCATCGACGGATCGGTGGTGACGGTCAGTCTGCGAATGGCCAGCAGCGCGGAATTCGGTCCTCTGGCGGGATTCCGCCTATTACAGGGCCGGGTGGGGCAGGCCGATGAGGAGGTGCTGGAGGAGGTCGCCCTGGATGGCGAGCCCTATACGCACAGTTGGAAGGGGGTCTGCGATCTTGAGCCGGGGATCACCTACCTGCGGGCCGAGGTGGAGTCCTGGCTGCCCGAGTGGGCCATGCGGGATGAACTGCCCACCGCCCTGGCCCTGACCAACCCCATCTGGGTGGAGCATTAGGTAAGGCCAGCCCCCTGCCCTTTTTTTCTTCGCCCTCCCCCTGCTCCTGCTCCTGCTACTGCCTCTGCTGCTTCCCCAACACCCCTCCACCCTTTCGCCTGATACGTTATTTGCGCCCTCTGCGCGAAGGTCCATCCGTCAAAGGCCGGATGAGGGTTCGGCCGCCAGGGTTACCCTGGTCCAATATTTAAGTGGCTGGGGCATCTGCCGGCCCGGGCTGCCGCCCCGCATGCCGCCGGCGCGCCGGCCAGCACCGGGTAAGCCGCCACCGGGCATGCCACCCCGCCTACCGCCCCCACCCCTTGGGCTCCTCAGCGCGTCACGGTCTATGGCACCGGTTTCAATCCCAATGCCAATGGTCTCACCCGGCGAGGTGTTGAGTGCATAAGGGTTGTCGGGCGTCTGTACCAATGGGATTCTCAGTTCATAGACCAACTGACCATATGAGGATGCGCCGATGTCAACCTGGATACCACCCTCGTTCTTAACGTCGACTCGGGCAAGGTCGTCCTTGTCCGGACCCAAAATCTCCACCCATAGTTGAGACTCCCTCACCGATTGTAACTGGCCTTCCCAATCGGGCCGTTCATTTCTGCCTCGAAGGCGTCCTGCCGCTGCACCCATCCCGCCTTCCAGGCCTCCCATAGGGTACTTGATGCCCAGCACCTTTTTCTTTCCGCCCCTGGGATCAAACCAGACCGTCAGACCGAACCGCATGATTTGCATCATCGTGGGCCGATCTGATGAGCTCATGGTGAGGTATAAGTAGGCGTCATCATTCATGACGCCGATGGTGACATGTTGGCCCTCGGGAACCAACAGATTTCCGAACCACTCCTGTTGATCCCCATCGATGGAAATTTCTCGATCTCTCCAATGGCTGGTGAACGCATTGCTGCTGCAGCTGACCCCGGACCCTATCAGCAGGGATAGCCCACCTACTCGTAACAAGCCCTTTAATTCCAACATTTGAATCACCTCTCTCCCCGGTCCAATGATCTGGCTGCTGCTGGGTCGAACACATTGCCATTCCCGGCGGCCATCCCGCTCGCAGGCACTACCAACGCCCACGACCGCGGCGGTGACCACGCCCCGGCTGGGCAAAGGCAATACTCACCGATGCCAGCGCCAGTGGAAGTAGTCTCTTGATCATTGTCCCGTTCCTGTTCTAGCTTTGGTCCAGCGTAGTTACTGAATCACATTTAATTAGACCCATCTCCAGATAAAAGGTTAATTGTCAGGTGTCAGGTACCAGGACAGCTGTAACCGGGACTTTTATAGCATGACGCACGTCACGAAACCCCTCATACGATTTTCCGTGGTGTCATTTGAACGATCAGCCCACGACTTAAGTCGTTGATTGATAAGTAGACAAGTCACCGATCCCCTGAAACAAAATTGTAACCTATGATCAGTTATGTAACAATTAAGTTCTACTCCCTGCTTGACATTCATCCTGCTATCCGTGCGTCACCGGTTAGGGACCGATGGGGAGCAATGGGATGCTAAGTGGTCATGAAAAGGATTTGAACGGATGAAACTACTGCGCTACGGAACCCGAGGCTCTGAGCAACTGGGCCTGCTCGACCAGGGAATAACGGGTCGGGAGTTCAGGGCTGTAGTAGGGACTTGTGTCGTTGGCCGGAATCACCTATGTTACCCCAACCTGTCACGGTTTTGTCCCTGGTAAATGCGCGGACCCATCATTCACGTGTCGGGGACTTCGTCCTGCAAAATGCGGCTACGCCACAGTTGAAACATCCCCCGCTTCTCGACAAGAAGGGGGGGATGTTATCATTGGTCCGTTGCAGCTGGGCATCATGACCCAGGCAGGTTACCCGCGCTATATGGCTGCGACAACCTCCTCAGTGGTAACAACTGCATTTGCCATAAAGCCAAAATTGATCAAAGCTGCGACATAACCGTCGCCCAATTCGGGGGTGATAGCGGCTGCGGTCGCATCTTTCACCACGGTCACATCGAAACCCTGCTCCAGCAGTTCGCGCATGTGAGCTTCAACGCACAGATTGGCTGACATACCCGCGAGAATGACTTTATCGATGCCACGCTTACGTAGTTGAAGCACTAAATCGTTTGTCTCCGGTCCATATACCTTGTGTGGGCTAACAACGACCGTCTCGCCATCTTCGATGTATTGCTTATATGAGGCCAACCAATCGGCGCCGGAGTTCTCAAACCCATCGAGAGTCAGCGCACCTTTCCGGTCAAACATTTTAATGTCATGCATCATTTTTTCGAGAGCACCTTCAAACTGCCACTTGTGATCGGTAGGATAGTAGTAGTGCGGTGAAATGAAGACAGCAATATTATTACTTTTGGCTGTCTTGAGCAAAGTCTCGATATGCGCTACCGTATTATTCTTGGTAACACTCTCACCAACCACGCCCCAGGTTACGCCATCGGGACTCAGGAAGTCATTTTGGGGATCGGTGATTACAATGGCAGTCAATTTTCGATCAATTTTATCCATCGGTATTTCTCTTTTCATGATTGTTTTTACCAGGGTAAGTGTAGGTCTTCAAATCGGAGTACGATCTTCAGAATGAGAGCTATATTATATCTTGCACTCCCTCAGGAAGTGTCTGTAGTACGACAACTGCCCGGTAAAATGGATGGATTGACTGCCGATCGTCCTGAGGCTCTGGTTAGGGTATCGTCACCCGGTCAATCGCCTCACTTTATTTGATTAAATTCTGGTTCCTGATGGACTATCACCCCGCTACCCGTGCGTTACCGGGTGGGGATCAATCGTGAGCAAGTGAATTTTTAGGTGATCAATTAAAGGGTTTGACCGGATGAAGCTGCTGCGCTACGGACCCCGGGGCTCGGAGAAACCTGGCCTCTTGGATAACACCGGCATGATCCGTGATCTGTCCGGGGTGATTGACGATATTGCCGGGTCGGCCCTGTTGCCGGAGCAGTTGGCAAAATTAAAAGCCCTGGATCCCGCCAGCCTGCCGGTGGTGGACGGCGATCCGCGACTGGGGGCCTGCGTTTCAGGAATCGGAAATTTCCTGTGCATCGGGCGGAATTACGCCGAACACGCTGAAGAAACGGGTGCGGTGGCGCCGCCTGAGCCGATCCTGTTCACCAAAGTCACCAGTGCCCTGGCTGGCCCCAACGACGACATCATCATCCCCTACGACTCCCATAAGACCGATTGGGAAGTGGAGTTGGGCGTGATCATCGGCCGGCCTGCGAAGCGCGTCAAAATTGAAGACGCCTTGCGGCACGTGGCCGGCTACTGCGCAGTGAACGACGTGTCCGAACGCACCTACCAGCTGGAAGGCACCGGCCAGTGGGTCAAGGGCAAGAGCTGCGACACGTTTGGTCCTATCGGGCCGTGGCTGGTGACCCCGGACGAGGTGGGTGATCCCCAGGACCTTTATCTGTGGCTGGCAGTGGACGGCCATCGTTACCAGGACGGTCACACATCTAAGATGATTTTCGGTGTGGCCTACCTGATCAGTTATCTGAGCCACTTCTTCACGCTCAATACGGGGGATTTGCTGTCTACGGGCACCCCGCCAGGAGTGGGCCTGGGGCAGCGCCCCGAACCGATATTCCTGAAGGGCGGTCAGCTCATCACCCTGGAGGTCGAGAAGTTGGGCAGTCGGGCCCAGCGCACAGTGCAGGAGGCCGCCCCGGTTATTCCTTCCTTCCCCCCGCGGCCTTAACTTCCTCCCATGTTTGACCCTAAATCTATTATCCTGCTTATTCCAGTCATCCTTTTCGCACTGTCGGTCCACGAATATTCGCACGGGATGGTGGCCTACCGGTTAGGCGATCCCACGGCCAAATACGCCGGGCGGCTGACCCTCAACCCTCTGTCGCACCTGGACCCGATGGGCACCATCATGATCTTTTTGGTGGGTTTCGGCTGGGCCAAGCCGGTGCCGGTGGACCCCAGCTACTTCGCCAACCCCAAACGGGACATGCTCTGGGTGGCCCTGGCGGGACCGGCCGCCAACATGGTCCTGGCCTTGCTCAGCGGTCTGGTGATCCGGTTTATCAGCGTCAATCCGGAACCGTTCCTGGCCAACACGTTTGGCCCGAGTTTTATCACCATGATGTACCGCAGCCTCCATATTAATCTGATGCTCGCAGTTTTCAATCTGCTGCCCATACCTCCATTGGATGGCTCAAAAATTCTTTATGGTGTTTTACCCCCTGAATACGAGCACATTGCCTACAACCTGGAACGCTATGGGCCCAGGGTGCTCTTCGGACTGATCATTTTCGGCATGTTTACCGGGGTCTCCATCTTCTGGATCTTCATCGGTCCGTTCGTGGGCTTCTTTTCCGGCCTGTTCGCCGGGGCTTAGATCGTGCGCTTCCTGTCGCCGGACAAACCTGTGCGGGGCCGGATTCACATCCATCGCCTACGGGCGAAGCGCTGGAATAAACAACAGATCTGGCGTTACCTGATCCTCCTGGTCATCATCATGTTGTTCCTTAGGCTCTTGAAATCCTTGTGAGCCGCTCTAGCATGAAACGAGTGGAGTGCGTACCCAACTTTTCTGAAGGACGGGACCCTCAGGTCATCGAGTCCCTGGCCCAGGTGGCCGCTGCTGTCGACGGGGTGCAGGTCCTGCACATTGATGCGGGGGCCGATGCCCATCGCATGGTGATGACCTTGGTGGGCGAGCTGGAGGCCGTGGGTGAGGCGGCCTTCAGGGCCATATCCCTGGCCGGGCAGCTCATCGACATGACCCGCCACCGGGGTGTCCATCCCCGCCTGGGCGCCACCGACGTCTGCCCCTTCGTGCCCCTGGCCGGCGCTGCCATGACCGACTGTGTGGCGTTGGCCCGGAGAGTGGGGGCGCGGGTCGGAGCGGAACTGGGCATCCCGGTATACCTCTATGGTGAGGCTGCGTCCGTCCCGGAGCGCCGGAGTCTGGTGGAACTGCGCCGGGGGGAATACGAGGGCTTGGGCGAGCGGATGGCTCAATCCCGGTTCAGGCCCGATTTTGGTCCCGCCCATTTCAATCCACGGTCCGGGGCCACCGCCATCGGCGCCCGGGACCTGCTGATCGCCTTCAATGTGAGCCTGAATACGACCGACCGGGCCGTCGCCCAGGAGATTGCCCAGGACATCCGTGAACAGAGGAAGGGGTCCGGGGGCCTGAAGGGTTGCCGGGCCTTGGGGTGGTTGATGGCGTCTTACGGCAGCGCCCAGGTCTCCATGAACCTGGTCGATTTTCGCATGACGCCGCCCCACGTGGCCCTGGAAGAGGTGCGTCGGCAGGCCCGCCGCCGGGGCTTTGAAGTCACCGGCAGTGAGCTCATCGGCATGATTCCCCTGGAAGCGATGCTCGCCGCCGGTCGCTATTACCTGGGACAAGAACATCGGTCCCAGGATATTCCCGATGAGGAGTTGGTAGCTGTTGCTGTGGCTTCCCTGGGACTCTCTTCGGTGAGGCCCTTTGATCCCGGCGAACAAATCCTCGAATACCGTCTGCAGCAGGCGGGGCCCCCTTGGGATCAGTGGGCCGCCGGGCTTCTGACCCGGCCAGTGCCGGAGGACCTGCTTGGGTCCGGCGAGAGTGTGGGTAAATTATAGC
>JADFNF010000122.1 GCA_022563485.1 Fidelibacterota bacterium
GGTATGGCGGAAATGATGGCCGCCAGTGCCAGTGCCGCCGAAGTCCCCCTGCCGGTGACGTTGGAAACGGCCACGCCCGAGCTGCAGGAGACCTACCGGCAGGCTTACGTAGGCCGGACACGAGCACTGAGAAGAACTAGCATTTATGGCGGCGTTTTGGGGGTGTGTGCAGCTGCCGGGATAGGGGTACTGGTACTCGTCTTAACGGCCTTCTGATGGGCAGTGCCAGGGATTGAGGTATGGGTCGTAGGCGCGTCATCCGGCCAGCTCTAGGGTTTTTGCTGTTGAGCGCCCTTTTGAACGGGCAAGTCCTGCCCGCTGACAGCCTATTGGGCCAGGGTCATCTGCCCCTGATAAGCAGGCTGGACATCACGCCCAAGCAACAGGAATTCGATCCCGTGACGGGTGATCCGCTGGGCCAAAAGCCCAAGCCGAAGATCGATCCCAACACCGGTCTGCCCCTGGAGCCGGACTCCGCCGACCCAAAGCCGGTCCAGATCGACCCGGACACGGGCCTGCCGATGGCGCCGGTCGGGGAAGAGCCGCCGCAGCTGCCCTTCGACCCGGTGACGGGGGAGCCGGTGCCAGCTGAACTGGCTGAACCTGGGGTGGCTACGGCGGAGGTCGGTTTTGAACCTACGCTGGAAAGCGTGATCACCACCGCCGAAGCGGAGGCCTTGAGGGACCATCACCAGGAGGCACACGTATTACTCGGCGGTGCGGGCTGCCTGTTCAGTTGGATTGGCGTACCACTTACAGCCCTTTATGTGGAATCTGGTATATCTCGGTTTGACGAAAATTCTGCATCGCTATCGGCAACTTATTACCGAAGTCTGCCAGTGGATCTACAATCGGCATATAAAAAAGCCTATAGGAATAAGGAAAAATCATTGCGCCGGAAGTCTGTATACGGGACCCAGGGCATCTGTTTACTAGCATTCATCGGCCTGATCTTTATTGGGGGTGGTATATAAAGTTAGTCTCATGGAAGGGAGACCATGTTAGCTCTTCGGCAGTTCTGGATCTTATCAATTTATTGTCCCGCGGGCGCAAATCGTTCCGGTGCAAAGTGGTGCATCCCTCCCGCACCACCGGCACTGGGGTGCTGCTTCGTAGTGGGTTCCTCTAGTACCCTCGTATAGAATTGGGTGCGTCAAGTTAGAGGCCAATGGACACTGTGCTGAGATTAACGCTACTTCTACTTGCTGTTGGCGCTCTGTCAGCCCAGGGTGTTCCAGCGGACACCCTACTGGGAAATGCACAGGTTGCCCCATTTCCCAAGCTCTGGATCGCGCCGATCGCCCTCTACCAGCGGGTCTCCTATGCCACGCCGCTGCTGAACTGCCAGTTCGAACCGAGCTGTTCACATTTTATGGCCCTGTCCATCTCGAGGCACGGCGTCGCCAAGGGATCGATCATGGGCGCCGACCGACTGGTACGGTGCAACCCTTTCGCCTACGGCTACCAGCTGCGTGACCGCCGGTCCCCTTTTCACGATGACGGTCGGCTCCTCGATCCGGTTCCCACAACGGGAGCACCGTGGGCCCTAAGGCACGGGCTGGCCGGCGCCATCATTCCCGGCCTGGGCCGGGTCCGGGCTGGCCGCCCCGGTGATGGGCTGGTGAGCTTTCTGCTGGTCACGTCCCTGGCAATCTCCGCTTACCGGATGCATGCAGACGGGAAGGACATGCGAGCGGGACTTGTCGGGACGGTGGCGCTGTTGTTCTGGTTGGGAGACGCGTACAGTACCGCTGTCTTTAAGCTAAACCGCAACATCGAATAAAACGGGGGATTGGCCAACATCTCCTTGTATTACTATGGAGGGTTTGTCGGTTGGCTGGGTCGCCCCTGGTGCATCGATCCCGCCAATCGTTGGAAACGCCGGGTCTGAAAATTTTCCCCTATCATATTTCAACTTCTATCTTTAACATTTATACAATTATTCCTGTATACCAGCAATGATACCTGAATTACACGATGGGAGGATTCTTTCATGAAAGAAATTCACCGCTTTGTACTGGCGGCGCTAGCCCTGCAGATGGCCTGTGTGACCATCTTGACCGCTGAGCCCAACAACCCCTTTATCGGACGATGGGCACTGACTTTGGAGGACGACTTTATCGGCTGGCTTGGTGTGACCCAGGAGGCTGGATATCTCGACGCCCGTCTACTCTGGAAATGGGGGAGTGTCAATCCGGTGGCCAGTGTCTATATGATTGGCGACACTCTGTATATCACCCGTTTGCAGGAGGTCAATCGCAAGGATGAGCAAGGTGAGGTGGTCCGCACCCACACGCTCACCGAAACCTTCGTGGCCACTGTCTCCGGCGATGAGCTGCAGCTGCGCTTTAGCAGCCCCAATATGAATGGTCAGGGTTTGACCCGGACCCAGGCCACCGGCAAGCGGATTGCCCCCCTGCCCCCCAAACCGGACCTGTCCAAGGTGAAATACGGCCGGTCGGTGAAACTCCTGGGGCGCAACAGCCTGAAAGGATGGAAGCTCACCGATCCCAAACTGGTCAACGGATGGCGGGTTGAAGATGGGGTCCTCATCAATCATCCGGAGCAGCACGAGGGGGAAGAGCATATCGATTACGGCAACCTTCGCACCGTCAAAGAATACGAAGACTTCAACCTGACCCTCGAGGTCAACATCGGCAAAGACCAGAACAGTGGCGTTTACCTGCGCGGGATCTATGAGGTTCAGGTGCTTGATTCTTACGACAAGCCTCTCGATCGTCATAACCTGGGCTCCATCTACAGCCGCATGGCACCCAGTGTGAGTGCCGAGAAGCCCGCCGGCCAGTGGCAAACGATGGATATCACGCTCCTGGACCGCCATGTGACGGTGCAGCTGAACGGCACAACGATTATCGACAATGAGCCGCTGCTGGGCTGCACGGGCGGCGCCCTCTGGTCGGATGAATTCAGGCCCGGTCCCATCTTCCTCCAGGGTGACCATACCGGTATCAAATACCGCAAGATCGTTCTCAGGCCCATCAAGAAATGAAGGCTGCGAGCTGACACCTGAGCCTGCCGGTAAATTTACCCGGGCCTGAATGGTGAGCACCCGGGGACCTCGGGCGGGATCAGTCTACTCCTCCCTACGCCTGACAAGCCCGATTGCATGACCGGCGGCTTGACAGGCCGGGGGGTTCCGACGGGAACTCACCGACCTTAATACTGTTGGTACACCAGGGGCCGCGTAAGCGGCCCTTCCTCATTTAATGTGACCCACGGCTTTTCAGTTCATCGCTCCCCGGTCAGTAAATGACACTTCAAGGCAGGAGGACGGAGTAGGAATTTGACCAACGGTAACCACTGCGGACCAAACCTGAGGCTACGGTGATGATCAATAAACAGGGTTTGAAGATGTGCTTTGAAGCAGGTTGCTATTTCGACCCCAAACCTCACCGATTAACTCACCAAGAGAAACCCCCTATTTCTCGTTGGGAAATAGGTGTTCCCCTCCATCAATCCTGGCCGTTTGGAGGGTGATAGGAACTAGGCGAGCAGGTACCGAGCGGGGAAGGCGGAAACATGCCGCACCTCAGGCGTGATAGTCAGCCCACGACCCTACCGACGGGAGACAGAAAGGAAAAGCCCCCGGCAATCGTCGATCCCTTTCAGGAACGATGGCCAGGGGCGATCAAGCGCGAAGACTCAGCTCAAGGGATATCAGGCTGCTTCGGCAGCAGGCTGACTCGTCGTCAAATGCGCTCGTAAGCCTTCCAGGATGGCATCCATCATTTTGCCCATCATACGATTCATCATCAGCATACCCATCAGTTTACCCAGGGGGCCGAACTTCGGGACATATTCCATCTTCATGAAGGCTTCACTTTTGCCATCGACCGATCTTACCCCCATGGAGGCGCGCATCGACTTTAATGGAAATGAATAGTTGCTGGCGACGACGGTAAAACTCTCACCATCGCGCCAATCCACAATCTCTTCACTAATCTTGGTTCCATCTTTGAAGTAGCAAGTCCTTTTTGAACCTAACCCACCGTTATGATCCGATTCCAGATCGACGCTGGTGATAGTAGGGTGAAAATCACCCACAGCCTGAAAATCGGCGAGAGCGCTCCAAACAGCAGCTTGGGGTGCGTCGATCAAGACACTTCTATTTATTGTTCCCATATGATTATCCTTTTATTTATGGCATGTGTATCGAAAGTTCAGATCAATAATTGCATCGCGGTCTCAGCAACTTGGTCTAGTTCGGTTTTTTGGCTACGGCCTTCGACATGACGCTCATCCCAATCGATATTGAGGCCTTCTGAGATTGGATCGTATCCTAGCCGTAGCCAAATTTAGAATAGTTTGGACAATCGTTGTTTTACGATCTGTCAGAATGACCCCTAAGAGACAGTTACTTCAGGTCAAGACTTACCGGGTAATAATACGGAAAGAGAGTGGACGTAAAATTAAGGGGTTGAAAATCTGGCAAATTCCCTCAAGTGAGGGGCTACCTCCACTGCCTTCCTGTTGCCGTTGATCAACAGTTCCATCGCTTCCATCTTGAACTCCCGCGTATACTACCGCCTGGTTCGCTGCTCCTCCATCATAGACACCTCCGTAGATCATGGTAATCTATGACTTCTTACACTGTCCACCAAAAGGTAGCAAGATCAGATGTTCAACCTAAAGGGGGTGGCCACCCCGAGCATTACCATCGAAAAGTTCAGCGCTTCTATCAGGTTTGAGCTCCTGGATGCGCCCGATATGTATCAATACTCCCACTCCCTGGTCTTCGACGACGCCCTGCCCACGAACTTGAGAGGGCCTGGCCAGCTCCCAGGTCCCTGCCGCAGGTTTCAACCTGGTGGCCTGCCTGAGGGCAACTTCCCTGGCCGGGTCCAGCTGGCACAGCTCGATTGCGTCAATCAGGGATTGGGAACTTCATATTAGTGCCCTATCGATTTTCGACCGGGGACAGCCAGCTCCCTGACCAGTTTAATGTGAGACGATGCCCTACATGAAAAAAGAGGAGTAGGGTCAGGCCCGATTGTTTCAAAGAATAATCAGTTGTACCTTACACTCAGCGATTCGAATCGCCTGTTATTTTGCCAAGACTGTGATGCCGTGTCATCAGGATTCGCAAAGATACCTAACAGGCAGGCCAACACCTTGCTATGATGGCCGACAGATCGACGCTTACCAAGTCTGCTTATGTAAGATATCGTGGCAATTATGGCAGCTAGGAACTGATTAGCCGCCGTTCTAGGAGGATCGAAGAATGTTAGAGCATCAAGAGAATTTATTCTCCTCCATTATCGAGACCACCCCGGATGCCGTCATCTCGATTGATGAAAGGGGAAGAATACTCTTTTGGAATCGGGCCGCGGAGAGAATGTTTGGCTATTCTGCCAAAGATATGATACAGAAAGATCTCAAGCAGCTGATGCCGAAAAGATACTGGGGATCTCACAACGAGGCGATCCGAAATTTATCCGGTAATGGCCAATCCAGGCAGCTCGGAAATACGAGGGAATTGGTTGGACTTAGGCGGGACGGGAGCGAATTTCCCCTCGAGCTTTCCCTATCCTCCTGGACAGGTGAAGGTAAGGTGCAGTACACAGGCATCATTCGCGACATTACCGAGCGCAAGCGGGCGGAGAGGGCGCTAAAATTAAGCGAAAGTCGGGCCATCGCCCTGCTGGAAGCTATCCCCGATATGATGTTCCGGGTGAATAGTCAGGGCGTTTTTCTGGATTACCAGGCTGATAAATCTGAGCTCTATGCCAAATTGGAAGAAACGATCATTGGTAAAAATAACCGTGATATAAGTCCCCCGGAATTTGCCGATTTGGTCGATCAAAAAATTAAACTCGCGCTGGATTCAGGAGAGATGCAAACCTTCGAATATCAACTGCCCTTACCCAGACAAGGAATGCGGGATTACGAAGCCCGTATAGTAAAGAGCAGTGAAGAGGAAGTGATAGCCATTGTGCGTGACATTACCGAACGCAAGCGGGCGGATAAAGACCTGCAATACAAAGCCGCAGCACTGGAAAGGAGCAACCGGGAGCTGCAGCAGTTCGCCCGTGCCATCTCGCATGATCTCCAGGAACCGCTGCGCACGATATCCAGCTTCGTGCAGCTGCTGGCGGATCGCTACAAGGAGCAGCTCGATGCAAAGGCGGATATTTATATCGGCCACATAGTAGATGGGGCCCATCGGATGCATGAACAGATTCGCGGTATTCTGGCCCTGTCAAAGGTGAATAGTGACACCAATGATTTAGGGGCTACCAAATGTGAAGATATCCTGGAGGACGTTCGAGCTGGCCTGAAAGTGTACATCAAAGAGAAGAATGCGAAGATCACCCACGATCCACTGCCGACGGTGAGGGCCAATAGTGCCCAGATGGCCCAGTTGTTCCAGAACCTGATCGAGAATGCTATCAAGTTTCGAGGGGAGAAGCCGC
>JADFNF010000123.1 GCA_022563485.1 Fidelibacterota bacterium
GAAATGATGTGGTAGAAATTTAACCACAGTTCTCGGTATACCAAAGGGAAATATACAATTTGGCGCCCAGAGCTTGCCCCTTTTACCAAAGTAAAAGGGGCAAGCTCTGGGCGATATTCATCATATTCTATATAATACCGTAAATATATGTGTCATAATAAATGAAATTAATATATAATATCCTAGAATGTATTGAGAGATATGCTTGTTGCCCTTCTAACTCCCTCTACGCCTGTTCCTGCTCATTGCGGTTCCTATAAATCTTAATGGCATCCTAGTGATTCATCCTCTCCTTCACCTCTAGCCTCCAGCCCCCACCCTACCCTAAATTCCCCCCCATGTCCAAAGGCGTCACACCCCGCTCACAGGACTACGCCCGGTGGTACACCGACGTGGTCCAGAAAGCCGAGCTGGCCGACTACGGTCCCGTGAAGGGGACCATGGTCATCCGGCCCTACGGCTACAGCATCTGGGAGGCCCTCCGGGAGGCCTTCGATATGCGCTTCAAGGCCACGGGTCACGTGAACGCCTACTTCCCCATGCTGATCCCCAAGTCGTTCCTCTCACGGGAGGCGGCCCACGTGAAGGGTTTCGCCAAGGAGTGCGCCGTGGTGACTCACACCCGCCTCATGGCCGACCCCGACGGCAACGGCGTGGTGGTGGACCCGGACTCCAAGCTGGAGGAGGAGCTCATCATCCGGCCCACCAGCGAGACCATTATCTGGCACATGTACAAGCAGTGGATCAACTCCTACCGGGACCTGCCGATCCTCATCAACCAGTGGGCCAACATCGTGCGTTGGGAGCTGCGGACCCGGCTGTTCCTGCGCACATCCGAGTTCCTCTGGCAGGAGGGCCACACCGCCCACGCCACGTCCCAGGAGGCCCAGGAGGAGACGGAACGGATGATCGAGGTCTACCGCGAGGTGGTGGAGGATGAGATGGCCTTGCCGGTCATCGTGGGGCGCAAGACCGAGGCCGAGAAGTTTGCCGGGGCGGTGGACACCTTCACGATCGAGGCCATGATGGGCGACCGGCGGGCCTTGCAGTGCGGCACCTCCCACTACCTGGGACAGAACTTCGCCCGGGCCTTTGAGGTCACCTTTCGCACCCAGGACAACGATCAGGAGTATGTCTACGCCACGAGTTGGGGAGTTTCCACGCGACTGGTAGGGGCGATGGTCATGGCCCACGGGGACGATAAAGGTCTGCGGTTGCCTCCCCGGGTGGCCCCCATTCAGGTGGTGATCGTGCCCATTTTCAGGGATGAGTCCCGGGACCGGGTTCTCCAGACCGCTACCAGCCTCACCGATGGACTACAGAAGGTTACCGTGCGGGTGAAACTGGACGACCGCGACACCGTCTCCCCCGGTTTCAAATTCAACGATTGGGAGATGAAAGGGGTACCGGTGCGGTTGGAGATCGGTCCCCGGGACGTGGAGCAGGGGGTGGCCGTGGTGGTGCGCCGGGATACCGGTGAGAAGCAATCCCTGCCATTGGACCAGCTGGCGGCGAAGCTACCGGCTCTGCTGGAGGAGATCCAGACGAGCCTCTACCAGCAGGCGGTTGATTTCAGGGCCGAGCATACCCAGCGGCCCGGCAATTGGGAGGCGTTCAAAACTTTGATGAAGGCGGGTGGCTTTGCCCGGTGTGGCTGGGACGGCGACCCTGAAACCGAGGCGGCCATCAAAGCGGAGACCAAGGCCACCATCCGGTGCATTCCCCTCGATGAGAATCCTTCGGGCCTTAAGTGCGTCTATTCGGGTCAGCCTGCCAAATATGAGGTTGTGCTGGCCCGGGCCTATTGATGAGGTTTCCAGCCTGCTGCCTGGCCTGGGCGCTGTTGATTCTGGTGCAGGTGGCCTCGGGCGGTGACAGCGATCTGTTCGCGGCCCAGCCCCTGCCGGGCCTGTCCACCGTGACCCATACTTTCAGGCTCGCCGATGAAAAAGTGTGGGTCCACATTTATGAAAGCGCATCACCAGGGTTGACGTTTGTCAGCCTGCACGACGATGAAAACACCGCCACTGAGGCTGCCAAGCGCTACATCCAGCAGCACGGCGGCCGACTGGTGGAGCTGCGCCACGGCCGGGGGCGGAATGTGGCGATCCGCCGCGATGGCAGGCTCAGCTGGTTTGACCCCAATCGCATGTTCACGAAAGTGGGGTTGGGCAAATCCCTGGAACGCTTCCAGAGCCTTACGGAGACAAATCTGATCCTGGCCTACCACTTCGGCCAGGAGGTGGCGGGACTGGCGGGGATTGAGCGTGACCGGTTTATCGTGGCCGTCCACAACAACACGGAGGGCAAGCTCACCATCCATGACTACCAGAAAGGGGAGCTGTATGGCGCCAACACTCAGGAGGTCTACACCAATCCCCGGCACGATCCCGATGACTATTTTTATGTGACCTCGCCGGGACTGTTCAGCGCTCTAGCCCAGCTGCGCTATAATGTGGCCCTCATGGAGCCCGAGCCGTCCATCGACACGGGCAGCCTGGCTTACTTCAGCAAACTTCAGGGCGCCCATTATGTTCTGGTGGAAGCCCAACATGATCATGATCAGGAGCAGCTGCAGATGCTGGAAAGCCTGGGGCTGTTGCTGGGCGGGGGTCTGCCCGGTGGGAACTGAAGGGGTTCTGGCGGGGGAAGGGCCCAGCCCCAGGCGGGTGGACCGGCCCTGGCGATTGATCCCGGTCAGTGAATTGCTTCCCTTTAGGCCAACCCGGCGCGTAGATTCCCGTAATGAAAATAGTACCTTTGCAGATTGACGTCCAGCCCGCTGCCAGTCGCTCCATCATGCGGTCCCGGCATTTCAGCCCCGATACTTTGGCGTCATAGGCATGCCACGCGCCCAGCAGTTGGCCATCATGCGCCATGGAGGACCGGAGGTTTTCAAGCAGATCGAGATTGCCATTCCCGATCTCGGCCCGGGCGCCATCATGATCCGCACTCACTTCGCCGGGATCAACTTTGCCGACATCATGGCTCGGGTGGGCCTGTACCCCGATGCGCCCAAGCCGCCGATGGTGGTGGGCTACGAGGTATCGGGCGTGATCGAGGCGGTGGGTCCGGGTGTGACCGGTTTCAAACCCGGCGATAAGGTGTTGGCCCTGACCCTGTTCGGTGGCTATAGCAGCCGGGTGGTGGTGCCCCAGGAGCGGGTGCGGCTCGTACCCGAAGGTGTGTCACTCGAAGCGGCGGCGGCCCTGCCGGTGGTCTACCTCACGGCTCACCTCATGCTGTATAAGCTGGGCAGCCTGATGATGGGTGATATCGTTCTCATCCACGGGGCCGGAGGGGGTGTGGGAACGGCGGCCCTGCAGCTGGCCAGGCTCAAAGGGGCCCGGGTGTTTGCCACGGCTTCCAGGGGCAAACACGAGCGCGTACGCAGCATGGGCGCCGAGCTGGTCGTGGACCCGGCCCAGGATGACTTCGTGGCCATGGTCCTGGATGCTACCGAGGGCCGGGGTGTGGACCTGGTCCTGGACCCCCAGGGACCGGCCAACTTTGCGCGCAGTTTCAAAACCCTGGCTTCCCTCGGTAAGTTGGTAATGTTTGGCATCCAGAGCAGCGTGGCCCGCCGGCGCAAACTATCGGACCTCTTCAGGCTCCTGTGGTCGAACCTGGGGATTAATTTCTCGCCCATCCAGCTCATGAACACCAACCGGGGCGTCCATGGGTTCAACCTGGGGCACCTGTGGGACCGTCCTGAACCGGTGATGACCGCTCTTGATGAGCTGGTCACCTGGCTGGGGGAGGGGAAAATCAGTCCCGAAGTGGATCGCGTCCTCGCCTACCGCCGGGTGCCGGAGGCCCACGCCTACATCCAGAGCCGGCAGAACTTCGGCAAGGTGCTGCTCGATTTTCGGGTACTGACTGGAACAGCGGATCAAGCGCCCACTGTTTCAGGCCAATAAAAAAACTTTCCCTTGTATCGCGCCGTTGGGCGTGCAAAGTTTTCCCGCTGAAATTCACCTATGGTAGACGCACAACATCCACTGGTCATTGTCGAATCGCCCTCCAAGGCCCGGACCCTGAAGAAGGTCCTGGGGGACAAGTATACGATTGAAGCCTCCGTAGGGCATATCCGTGATTTGCCCACCAGGGACATGGGGGTGGACGTCGACAATGGATTCCGGGTGACCTATGAGATTGTCTCCCCCGACAAAAAAAAGGTGATCGCCAAACTGAAACGGGCCGTCAAACAGGCCGACGTGGTCTACCTGGCCACCGATCCGGACCGCGAGGGTGAAGCGATCAGCTGGCATCTCATGGAGGCCCTGAAAATCACCGTGCCTACCTACCGGCTGGTGTTCCACGAAGTGACCAAGGAGGCGATCCTGCACGCCTTCCGAGAGACCCGGGAGATCGACATGCGCCTGGTGAAGGCCCAGGAAACCCGCCGTATCCTGGACCGGTTGGTCGGTTACGAGATCTCCCCCATCCTGTGGCGGAAAATGTCCCCTGGACTGTCGGCCGGCCGGGTGCAGAGCGTAGCGACCCGGCTGGTGGTCGAGCGCGAACGTGCCCGGATACGCTATTCCTCCAGCGCCTACTGGAATATCAGCGCCACCTTCGCCACGAACAAAGGCGAGCCCTTTACCGCCAACCTCATGGCCATAGGGGGGCAGCGGCTGGCGACGGGTAAGGACTTTGATCGGGCTACGGGGCAACTCAATGTTAAAGGGAACGACATCCTGCGGATGGATGAAGGCCAAGCCAAGGGCTGGACCGAAAAGTTGCGGGACAGCCTCTGGCAGGTGGCCTCCCTCCAGGAGAAACCTACCCAGTCCCAGCCCGGGCCGCCCTTCACCACCAGCACCCTTCAGCAGGCAGCCTACGGCAAGCTGCGCTTCTCCGCCCGGCGAACCATGCAGGTGGCCCAGCGGCTGTACGAAGAGGGCTATATCACCTACATGCGCACCGACTCTACCCATCTCTCGCAGGAAGCTCTGGCCGCTGCCCGCAGTCTGGCAAGGCGAAAATATGGGGCTGAATATATCCCGGACAAGCCCAGGCATTATAAGACGAAAGTCAAGAACGCACAGGAGGCCCATGAGGCTATCCGCCCGGCCGGGTCGCAATTCCAAGACCCTGCAAGTCTGGCTAACCACCCAGCGGAAATGCAGCGCCTCTACGAGCTCATTTACCGGCGAACCCTGGCCAGCCAGATGACAGGAGCCCGCATCCGCCTCACCACCGTGGAGATCACGGTTGCATCTGACACGCGCCACTCCGAAGGCGAGGATGCCATTTTCCAGGCCACCGGTAAGGTGATTGAGTTTCCCGGCTACCTGGCGGCCTACCAAGGGGGGGACGATGGAGGTAAAGAGGTACGTCGAAGCTCGGCTGATGACCAGGACAAGACCCTGCCGCTCATGGCCGAGGGGGAGGCTGTGACCGCTACCGGACTGGAGCCCAAATCCCATGAGACCCATCCTCCCGCCCGCTATACCGAGGCCACCCTCATCAAGGAGCTGGAGTCCCTGGGCATTGGGCGTCCCAGCACCTATGCCTCGATCATGGACACCATCCAGCGCCGGGAATACGTGCTGAAGAAGGGGGGCGCCCTGGTGCCTACCTTTACGGCGGTGGGGGTGACGCGGCTCATGGAGGCCAACTTCCCCGCACTGGTCGATTACCAGTTCACCGCCCGTATGGAGGATGTGCTGGACGAGATCAGCCTGGGCGAGCGGGACTCGGTGCCCTACCTGAAGCAGTTCTACTTCGGCAGCGATGATGCCGTAGGGCTCAAGGAACTGTTGGCAGCACCGATAGATATCCGCGAGATTTGCACCATCAAGCTGGGGGAGGGGCCCGATCAGGTGCCGGTTAACGTCCGGATCGGTCGTTATGGCGCTTACCTGGAGCACGGGGATGCTCGCGCCAGCCTGGACCCGGCCACGCCCCCCGATGAGATCTCCCTGGAATGGGCCCTTGAGCACATCGAAAAAGGGAGTGAATATCCTAAAGAGCTGGGCATCGATCCTGAAACCCAGCTCAAGGTCCTGATGAAAAAGGGGCGGTTTGGTGTCTACCTGCAGTTGGGCGAGGATGACCAGAAACAGAAGCAGAAATCACTGTTGCCGGATATGCATCCAGAGGACGTGACCCTCACTGTAGCCCTGGATATTCTGGCCCTACCCAGGGAACTGGGCACCCATCCGGAAACGGGTGAGCCGGTGTCGGCTGACCTGGGCCGGTATGGTCCGTACGTCAAATCCGGCAAGACCAACCGGAGTTTACCCAAGGGCGAAGACCTGTTGAGCATTGATCTGGACCGGGCCGTGGCGCTCCTGAGCCAGAAGAACAGCCGGACCATTGAGACGCTGCGAACCGTTGGGGTGCAGCCGGGGACCGAGGTGGAGATCGTCATTAAAGCGGGCCGGTACGGGCCCTATATCACCGATGGAACGACGA
>JADFNF010000005.1 GCA_022563485.1 Fidelibacterota bacterium
CGGTTTCAATACCGCGTTACCGAGTCCGAAACCGGCGTTTTTGCCCGTATCGCGATCTTTGATTTTTCCATGGACCCGGTAGCGGAACTGCCTCGCCGTCAGCACGGGGCACCGGGCGATTTTAGCCAGGCCTGGGATGGTCTGAACCGTTCCGGACAGGTGGTGGCCAACGGGGTTTATTACTGCCGTCTCACCCTGGGGCGATCGAAATACTGGACGAAGGTCATGGTGATTCGATGAGGCCCGTTCCGGCTCTGTTGATCATGGTTACCGGGCTCTGGGCAGGCGGTCCGGCCACCGGCGGCTATCCGGGCGCCTTTGCCCGGGTAGGATACGATGCCCGCAGTATGGCCCTGGCCGGTGCCCTGTTGGCCGATATCAATTCGGGCTTTCTGGCCCTCACCAATCCCGCCAGTACGGTCCACGTCCAGAAGCGCGAGTTGGGCCTGTCATATCTGTCCCTCCCCCTGGACCGCAACCTGCAAAGCCTGAGCCTGGCGTTTCGCCTGCCACCGACAGCGGCGGCGGGTATCAGTTACCTGCGGGCCGGCGACGACAATATCCAGGGTCGCAACAGCATCGGGGAAGGCACCGGACGGCTGGCCTACGCCGAGCAGATGGCGATCCTGACCTTTGCCAACCGGCTGGGTTCGGCCTTCAGTATGGGCCTTAACTTCAAGCTGCTTTGGATCGATCTCGAAGAGGAAGGGGCCAAGGGCTTTGGCATCGACTTTGGTTTGCTCTACCACACGCCCGGTGGATTCAACCTGGCATTGAGCATTCAGAATATCACCGGCGCGTACGCGTGGAAAGTGTCAACTTCCGAGGGTGAAAATATCTATGACGAGCAGTTCCCCCGGATCATCAGCATCGGGATCCGTGCGCCCTGGCGTCACTTCACCTTTTTCGGTCAGACCGATGTGGTGATACCCGCCCAGGAGAGCGCCATTACCGTGACTCGCCTGGCTATCGAGGATCGGGTGGGGGAGCGTTATTTCTTGCGGTTGGGTCTGGAGCACACGACGCTCACCATGGGGGTCGGCCTGCGTTATGCCGTACGCCAGCCCCTTGACAGCGGGGTAGATTACAGCCTCTCAATGGGCAAGAACGGTGAAGGGCTGGGGCACATCTTTACCTGGAGATTCAATTTATGAAACCGTCGCGGCCCCGCATCCGTGGCGCAGTGCCCGGTCTGGTTGGGCTGCTCCTGCTCGGAAACCTGGTTGCGGTGCCGTCCCTGGCAGGGTTGGGCTGGCGCACCAGTTACTTGCCTGCATCTGCCACGGCCATGAGCCTGGCGGGGGGCGGTATGGCACTGCCCCGCGACATTGCCCTGACCACGGTTAATCCAGCCCATATATGGGGTGCAAACCGGGAGACCGTGGAGTATGGCTATCTGCGCATGTTCGGTGACCTGGCCGGTCATACGTTGCGCTGGCACGGTCCCTGGCGATCAAAACCGCTGCAGCTGATCCTGCGGTCCTTGGCCGAGGATGGCCTCGAGCTGCGCGGGGAGACGCCCACATCCGAACCGCTGGCCTATTTCAGCGCGCGGATGCTATCGGTGACCCTATCACGAGGCTGGATGTTGGGAGCCACCCGGATGGGCATATCCACCACCCTAGCCTATCAACGGATTTTCAACTATGCCGCCCGGGGCGTATGGTTGTCTGCGGGCTGGCAGGGGGCGGTCACGCCGTGGCTGCGGTGGGGCCTCATGGTGAGCAATCTGGGAGTGGGAGAGAGGCTGGCCAATGAGCGGGAGTCAGTGGGTGTCCGCGCCGGTGCGGGTCTGGCGGTTAAAACGCCTTGGCCCGGTGGCGAGCTGACGTTGGACATGTTGGTTGATGAGGACCAGGGTTTGCTTCCCAGCCTGGGCTGGCAGGGTGCCGGCCAGATTTTCAGCCTCATGGCCGGTATTCGGTGGCTAACAGGGGCGCCGCTCCTGGCAACCGGCTTCCGGTTCAGGTACCACCGGTGGTCGGTATCGTATGCCTACAGCTACCAGGACCGGACCCTTGGGCAACCCCAGATGTTAACCTTGAGCCGGCGGCTTTAGGTGGCCTGCAAGCCACTCCTGGATGGGTCAGACCGGACCCTGTATCAGCGGAACCCTTGTCATGGAGATTGATGAACCCGTTACCCCTAGAAATCGGCACGACCCGGTGAGCCAGGTAAACCGAGGCGGGCAGCCGTGGATTCTCAAACTGTTTTTCGTGCTGCTGGTGTTGGGCGCGTTAGGTTTTATCGTGCGGCAAACTGCCCGGTCCTGGATGCAAACGCGGCAGAATGTTGAGCCGAATATCCCCCGGTTGCGCGCCGAGCTGGTGGCGGAGTTGGAATCCATGGGCTTCGTACGCTCGCTGCGGATTGAGGAAGATGGCTCGACCCGGTTTGGTCATCCACCGACCATGACGTCGGATGATCTCATCCTGCTTCTGCGCAGGATCATGCAGCGGTTTGACCTGGTCATGACGGCCGCGGTGAACTACGAGGAGCGTGGGGACCTCTACGTGGAATTGAGTACCCATGAGCCCGTGGTTGTTGGGCGTTTTGTCTTTGCTCCCCTGGTGGAAGAGGCCGTCCTGGCGGAAGGATTTGTAGGACGAATCGGGATTATCATCGACGACTTCGGTTATATTCGCAACCGGCTGACGGCCAACTTCATGGCCCTCCAGGAACAGATCACATTCGCCATCTTACCCGGCCACCGTTACTCACAAATCCTCGCTGATGAGGCCGATCAAGCGGGTCATGAGGTGATCATCCACATGCCCATGGAACCGGAAGACTACAACGGTCGCGATGAGGAGGAATACATCCTCCTGTACGGCATGGATAAAGCTGAGGTCATCGCGCGAATCAGGAGGGCCTTCCAGAGTTTACCCCAGGCGGTGGGCATGAACAATCACGAGGGGTCGCTGGCTACCCTGGACACGGTCCTGCTGGCGGCCATAGCTCACGAACTCAACGATCGGGAGAAGTATTTTATCGACAGCTACACCACGCCCGGGACGCGGGCTCTTGAGATCATGAAAAAGGCCGGCGTACCCAGCCTGGGGCGTCATGTATTCCTGGACAATGTGGACGATCCCGATTACATCCGTGAACAACTGGCTCTCCTGGCGGCCAAGGCGGAGAGCGACGGCGCGGCCATCGGTATTGGCCATGTGGGATCAAGCCACCTCAATACCCTTGCCGTGTTGGTGGAAGAGATCCCCCGGCTCATGGACCGGGGATTCGAGTTTGTGTTCGTATCCGAATTGGTCAAATGATTCTCCGGATGCGGTCACCGGACATATTGGGAATGAATAGCATGCATCGAGTTTTTCGCATTTTCGGGAAAGTTGCCCTGGCGGGAATAATCATCCTGACCAGCAGCTGTTCCGATACGACTGCGCAAACTATCGAGGCCAGCGATCTATTCGGTACCTGGGTCGGTACCACCCTGAAAGGCGGCACCAACCTTACCTTCAAAGTGGTGACGGGAATACCCAATTACGAGTTGCGGGCCGAGGCCGGTAGTTTTGCCGATGTGTTGGAAGGCAGCAGTAACCTGCTGGTCGCGGGGAATTGGTCCCTGAGCGGCCGGGTGCTCACCCTGTTCGATGATGCTGCCGGGCTACCATACGAGTGTCCCGCCCTTGACCGGTTCGAAGTGACCATGGACGACGGGCGAACATGGTTGATCCTGGATCATCTGGGCGACGAGTGCGGTTTCCGCGTGCCCTACCTGGAGAACAGTTACCAGCGGCGGCCTGACGATGAATCCTAGCTAGATGGGACCGTTGCGGGGGGCACCCCTGGGGATATCGATCCTTCGAGAGCGCCTGTTTCTCCTGTTGGCGGCCATATTCATCGCCGCGCTGGTGGTGAGCAACCTCATCTTTCAAAAGTTTTTTACCTGGTCACCCTTTAATCTATACACCTTTGAGATATCCGTCGGTATTCTGCCCTATCCCGTTACTTTTCTGATCACGGACATTATATCGGAAATTTATGGCAAGCGTCGTGCGAATCAGCTCGTGATTGCCGGCCTGTTTGCCAGTATATTTATCCTGGCAGTGGTCCTGCTAGCCGATGCGGTGCCTCAGACAGCGTGGTCACCGGTGAGCGGTGCCATGTTCCACCGGGTGTTCGGTCTGTTCGGGCCGGCGGTATTCGCTTCCATGGCGGCCTACCTGGTGGCCCAGTTCATCGACATCCGGGTGTTTCATTTCTGGAAGCGACTGACCAGGGGGCGGCACCTCTGGCTGCGGAACAACGGATCGACCATTTTTTCCCAACTGGTGGACACCAGCGTGGTATTGGTCCTGCTCAGTCTGACGGGGGCCATTGAGTGGTCCCGTTTCTGGGGACTGTTGGAGAACGGATTTCTTTTTAAGGTGCTGGTGGCCCTGGCCGACACGCCACTGTTGTACCTGGCCGTATGGCTGATCCGCAGGACCCTGGCTCTGGGACCGGCCGATGAGGTCGACCTGGCCCAACCGCTGGCGTGAAGGGCATCGGCGTGGCGGGAAAAAATGAATAACTTGGACATGTAAGGAGTGACGATAAAATGAAAAAAGGGTGGATGATACTGATCGGTGTGGTCCTCGTCCTGTTTCTTATTGGGCGAATGTTTGTGGGCACCCGCAACAGCTTCGTGGTCAAGGATGAGGCGGTGAAGACGGCCTGGAGCCAGGTTGAGAACGTCTACCAGCGCCGGGCGGACCTGATTCCCAACCTGGTGCAGACGGTGAAGGGGGTGGCCAGCTTCGAGCAGGAGACCTTCACGGCAGTGGCCGAGGCCCGCTCCAAAGTGAACAACATCAACATGGCAGGCGTCCTGGACAACCCCCAGAAA
The DNA here is from genome assembly GCA_022563485.1 of Fidelibacterota bacterium. Lineage (GTDB taxonomy): Bacteria > Fidelibacterota > Marinisomatia > SCGC-AAA003-L08 > TS1B11 > JADFNF01. The sequence continues at coordinate 4,847 of JADFNF010000005.1, forward strand.
TTCCAGCAGTTCCAGGCCAGCCAGGGGGAGCTCAGTAGCGCCTTGAGCCGGCTGATGGTGGTGGTGGAGCGCTATCCCGAGCTCAAGGCAAACCAGAACTTCCTGAACCTCCAGGCCCAGCTGGAAGGGACGGAGAACCGCATTGCCGTGGAGCGGCGCCGGTTCAACGAAACGTCGCAGGCGTATAACACGGCTATCCGGCTCTTCCCCGGCAGCATCATTGCGGGCATGAGCGGGTTTGCCCAACGAGCCTATTTTGAAGCTGCGGCCGGGGCCGAGCAAGCCCCTGAGGTGTCCTTTTAAAGCCATGAGTCTTACAAGGAATCGTCCATGAACCGGCGCTATTCAGCCGGGCTGGTTGCCGGGTCTCTGATCTGGCTGGCTGCTGCCCCCCTGGGGGCCGCGCTCACCTTCCCCGGCAAACCCGCCGCCCGGGTGAACGACTACGGGCACCTGCTCAGCCATCAGGAAGCAAGTCATCTTGAACAGAAGATTGCCGCGTGGGAGGCAGCCACCTCTAACCAGCTGGTCATCGCGACCTTCGAGAGCCTGGAGGGGGAGGCCCTCGATGACATTTCTATCCGTATTGCCGAGGCCTGGCAGCCGGGCCAGGCGGATCGGAACAACGGCGTGCTTATCACCGTGTTCCTGCGTGACCGGAAGATGCGACTGGAGGTGGGCTACGGCCTGGAGGGCGCGCTTCCCGATGCGCTGGTCAACGACATACGCCTGAACCTCGTCAACCCCCATTTCCAGCGCGGGCAGTATTTTCAGGGACTGAACCTGGCCGTGGACGGCATCATGGCGGCGGTGGGCGGCGAGTACGAAGCCCTGCGGACGTCCAAGCGGGTGCCCCGTCAGCGGCGCGGCAGAGGCGGCGGCGGGGGACTGTTCTTCCTTATGCTGATGATTTTCTTCCTGTTTTCCCGTGGTGGACGTGGACGGGGGGGCTTGTTTCCGGCCCTGTTCCTCATGTCCATGGCCGGTGGCATGGGTCGTCACCGGGGCGGTTTTGGCGGTGGTTTCAGCAGTGGCGGTTTCGGTGGCTTCGGCGGGGGTGGCTTCGGTGGCGGCGGCTCAGGAGGAGGTTGGTAATGGTCAAACCGAAAATGAACAAGGTCGAACGACAGGTCCGGGACATGCTCAGCGAGGAAGATTTTGGCGCTATCGATGAGGCCATCAAGGCCTTTGAAAAAAAGACCAGTGGTGAAATAGTGGTCAGCTTCCAGTTGGTGTGCAAAGAGGACCCCTACAAAGGTGGGCGGCGCGTGTTCAAGCGGCTCAAGCTGCACCGGACCAGGGATCGGAACGCCGTGCTGGTGGTGATCTTTATCCATAGCCGGAAGTTTGCCGTCCTGGGCGATAAGGGAATCAACGAGAAGGTGCCTGACGGCTTCTGGGATGAGACGGCGGCCAGTATGGCGGGGCATTTCAAGGAAGACCGCTTTCGGGAAGGTCTCGTGGAGGGCATCAATCTGTTAGGCGGGCAACTGATGACTTATTTCCCCTATCGCGAGGATGACACCGACGAGTTATCCGACGAGGTGGACTTTGGGTAGCCCCGGACGAGGCATATCCCATTACCAGCTCGTTTACGCCGCGGTTCAGCGTATGCCTTGGGGCCAGGTGGCCAACTACGGGCTGGTGGCGGAGCAGGGAGTGGTTTTCCGGCCCGATGGCCGGCTCGATCTGAAGCGCCACCGGGCTGAAAGCGGCCCCCAGACGCTCGCTTCCTAAGCGGGCAGGGCGGTCCCAATCGGTGGCGGGAATAGGGTGGAGCTACGAAGGGGCAACCGGTCCCGAGCATTGGGGCGCACTGGACTCCGGGAAAGCCCAATGCGCCGAAGGCCAACGTCAATCGCCGGTTGATATTACCGGCGCCACCCAGCCCCACCCGGATCGGCTCCGATTCAGCTACACCCCTTCAACACTCAACCTGGTCAACACCGGCCGTACCATCCAGGTCAACTATGACCCGGGGAGCTGCCTCACCATCGGCAGCGAGCGGTACGAGCTGCTCCAGTTCCATTTCCACAGCCCGAGCGAACATACATTCGACGGGAAGACCTACGACATGGAGATCCACCTGGTGCATCGCAGCGTGGACCGGCAGCTGGCCGTCGTGGCGATCTTGATGGCGGTGGGTGAAGACAATGCCACGATCCAGACTCTGTGGGACAACCTTCCGTCACGGGTAGGTATCAACACGGCGGTACGGGGGGTGACCATAAACGTGCAGGCCTGGATCCCGCCAGAGACGGCCTACTACGCCTATACCGGTTCCCTGACCACGCCACCGTGTAGCGAAGGGGTACAGTGGATTATCCTGCGGACACCCATGGTGGTCTCTGCGGCGCAGGTGCGGACATTTACCGCTATCTTTCCCCGTAGCGCCCGCCCCGTTCAGCCGTTGAACGACCGGGTGGTGTTCGAGGGCGTCTACCGCCCTTAAAATGCCCGGATGGCCCGATGGTGTGCCGCCCTGAGCGCCACATCAGATGAGTGAAACGTTCCAGGATTTCAGCGACCGTGTCCGGGCCTGCCACCAGTGCCAAGGGCAGTACTTTGACCATAAACCCCGGCCGGTGTTTCGGGCCGAGCCTTCAGCCAGGGTGATGATCGTCGGGCAGGCGCCGGGGAGGCGCGTCCATCTCACGGGACTGCCGTTCAACGACCTGAGTGGAGCTAACCTGCGGGAGTGGATGGGGGTCACCCCGGAACAGTTTTACGACCCGGGCACCTTCGCCATTATTCCCATGGCTCTGTGTTATCCCGGCACCGAAAAGGGTAAGGGGGACCGGCCACCCCCGCCCATCTGTGCCCCGGCCTGGCACCCCCGGTTCCTCGAGTACATCCAGCCCGAGTTGACCCTGCTGATAGGACGGTACGCCCAGGCCTACTACCTCCATTCCAAGGAGCGGGTCTCAGACGTGGTTGGTCGATGGTCGACCCTCCTGGAGGATGGTTTTTTCCCTCTGCCCCACCCGTCGCCGCGCAACCGCAAATGGCTGAGGGACCGGCCCTGGTTCGAGGCAGAGGTGCTCCCGGCCCTGCGGGAGCAGATCAGTCGGTACCTGCCGGCCCGATAATACTAAAGGGGAGCAACCTGCGGAAGGGGCCGTAAATTCAACGGACGAGTGCCGTATTTGTCCGGGGCACAGGGCCGTTTGTAAACTGGAATAAGGAGCTCACCATAAGGGCTGAAGTATTCACTGGGCGGTGTTCAACCGTTGTGCGCGATATCGTACTAGGGTGCCTGATCTTGCTGATCATCGGCTGCTCAGGCGTGGCGACCAGCTATCAGCCCGATCCTGGTGTGCCGGTGTTGGCCCCCCATGAACCGGCCTATGAAGAGACCATCCAACTGCGTTACCTGGGGGCGGGGGGCTACCTTATACGCCGCGGGAAGCACGCCATCCTTACGGCGCCGCTCTATACCAATCCGGGTTGGCCGCGGGTAGGTCTGGGCTGGATCGCCCCCGACACCGCTCTTATCGACCGGCTGCACCCGCCCACTTCGCCCGGTGAGGTGGGGGCCATCCTGGTGGGTCACGCCCACTACGACCACCTCCTGGACGTGCCCTACATCGCCAGGAAGTACCATCCCGAGGCAAAGATCTATGGCAACCGGTCGATGGCCAATCTGGTGGTGGCCGCTGAGCCGCGTCTGGAAGACCAGGTGAAGGTGCTGGAGGAGGAAGTGGCCCGGGGCGGCCAGCCGGGCAAGTGGTTTTATCTGGCCGACAGCACCATCCGGTTCATGGCAATCGAGTCAGACCACGGGCCACATTTCCTGGGCATACATGTCATGAAGGGTGAGGCGGAGGACGGCCTGAAGGCGGTGCCCAGGAGCGCCTGGGCCTGGAAAGAGGGGAAACCCCTCGCCTACCTGATTGATTTTCTCGGACCTGACAAGGCCATCGATTTCCGCATCCACTTCCAGGACGCCACCAGCCACTATCCCTTGGGAGCGCCGCCGGATTTTGCTCCACCGGACAGCCATCGGCTTGATCTGGCTATCACCTGTGTGGATACCTGGTTCCAGGTGCCTGACTACCCTGAAGCGCTCATTCGGAACCATAGGCCCCGCTATGTGATTCTAGGGCATTGGGAAAACTTCTTTCGCTCCCCTACCAAGCCAGCGTGGACGAGATTCTCGTCGCTGAGGCTCAGGCGGTTTATCCCCAGCGTCTTGGATGCCATGCCGCCCGACACGGACTGGATCGTTCCCCTGCCGGGGGCGCTGTACCGCTATCGGCCCGCTCCCCGTTAGAGGCCGAAACGGGGGTTCACCTCGGTGCCCCCCGGTGGATGCCCCCCCTCAGTTGTCGGTGGGCAGAAATGAATATTCCCGGGCGTAGTAGAGCATCTGCCCGGTGAAGTCGTCGGGATATTCAATGCTTACATCCACGATCCGGTCCCCATCCATGATCGGTACCAGCTGGGGATTGATGAAGCCGCCATAAGGGGCGATGCCCAATGTTGCGTACCGCTCGAGCACTTCCGCATGAAGCTGTTGATCCACCTTGACGCCGTAGGTCTCGATGAGCTGCTTCCCCGCCTCGTAGTCCCCTTCGGACTTGATGCGTTGTATTTCCCGGAGCAGCTCACCGAAGAGCTGGCGCAACTGGTCGTAGTCGTTGATCACGATGTAGGTTTTGCCATCCCGGGACACCATTTCGATGACGTTGGCGGATAGGCCGCGCTCGTAGACCCAGGCCGCCACCAGCTGGCGGTTGCGCATGTGGGCCTGTTCGATCTGGTCACCGGGCAGGATACGGGTCAGCTGGGTCATGAGTCCGTTGCGGATATAACCGTTGTACTCGGTGCGGCCGACATCCAGACTGGGCATGGCACCGATTTCGATCAATTTTGGGTCCATGATGTAGTAGAGGGCCACCAGATCGGCCCGGGCTTCTTCCAGGGACGAGCTGTAGCTCTTAAGGGTTTCTTTGGGCGTCCCCACGCCGGGATTGATGCGCCCTGAAGCGTGTCCGATGACCTCATGCATGTCGGTGTGCAGATCACCGGCCAGGGTCCCCCATTTCTTGGACAGGGCGATTTCCTCCTCGGAAGAGGCGAATTCCTCGATGAATCCGTTCCCTTTGCGAGCCTCGGTGTAGGCGTGCACGATGTTGCCCAGGCTCACCGACTTGGAGCCGTAGTTCGTCCGAATCCAGTTGGCATTGGGCAGGTTGATGCCGATGGGGGTAGCGGGCGAAGCGTCTCCCGTTTCGACCACCACGGTGATCACCTTCGCCGAGATGCCCTTGACCTCGGGCTTCTTGTGAGCGTCCATCAGGGGGGAATTGTCCTCAAACCACTGGGCGTACTGGCTGATGGTCTCAATACGTTTGGTGGCTTCCAGATCCTTGATGGAGACCACCGACTCGAAGGAGCCGTGATAGCCGAGGGGATCGTTGTACACCTCGATGAAGCCGTTGATGACGTCGATGCGGGAGTCCACATCCTGGACCCAGGCCATGTTGTAGTCGTCAAAGGTGCGCAGGTCGCCGGTTTGATAGTAGGCGATCAGGTGGTCGAGGGCAACTTTCTGTGGGTCGTTTTCCGCCACCGAACTGGCATTCTCCAGCCAAAAAACGATCTGCTCAATGGCCTCGGTATACATGCCCCCTACCTTCCAGACCTTTTCCCTGATCCGGCCGTTCTCCTTCACCAACTTGGCATTCAGGCCGTAGGATATGGGGGTCGGATCGTTCCGGTCGATGATACTTGCGTAATACGCTTCAACCTCTTTCTGGGTCAGCCCCTCATAGAAATTCGTGGCGGACCGGGCCACCTGATCCACGTTGGGGTCCAGGTTCACCTTTTTCGCTGCTACACCGGGGTCGAATATGATGGGGGTGAGGAAGTCGATGAGCTGGTCCACGGTCTGATCCGGCTTCAGCGGCAGGCCGTCATCCGTAGAATGGAGGACCAGGTCAGCGAAATATTCGGGAGAAAACCCCGGATCAAGTTTGGCATTGGAATAGTGGTGATGGATGCCGTTGGAGAACCAGACCCGCTTGGTGTAGACCATGAAGCCGGCAAAATCATCGGTGCTGCGGTCACCGGTGTAGCCGTTCACGATGGCCTCCAGGGTGCGGCGCACCAGCAGGTTGTACTTGTAGTTCTGGTCATAGAGGATATCCCTGCCCGACAGACCGGCCTGATAGAGGTAGTAGAGCAGTTCCTTCTGTTTCGGGGACAGTTCCTCGAAGCCGGGGACCCGGTACCGGGCGATGTAGAGGTCGGCGAACTGCTCGGAGAAATATTCAAAGCCCTGGTCCTGTTTTGCGCAGCTCACCAGGAGGGATGCGATGAGCAGGAGCGTGAGATGTTTGGCAGTGATCATGGTGATCCTTTCAATGTTGGCAGCAAGTTTAACAATTAAACCAGATTCGGCGCAACGGTTGAGTGATGAAGCAGCTGCTCGTTCAGTTGGGGCTGTCACCGATAGTGCCGCCCTGCTTCGGTCCCCAGCGTCGCTCCAGCAGGCCCAGTAGGCCATCGACCAGCACAGCCAGCACGGCGGCGGGTACCGCCCCGGAGAGGATCATCCTGGGATCGTTAAACGACAGGCCCTGGACAATCGGTTCCCCCAACCCTCCGGCGCCGATGAAAGCGGCCAGGGTGGCCGTCCCTACGGCGATGACCGCCGCCGTGCGCACACCCGCGAACATAACCGGCGCCGCCAGGGGCAGTTCCAGCCACAGCAGACGCCGCTTGCGGTCCAAGCCCAACCCTTCGGCCACTTCCAGCAGGGCCGGGGAGATGCCCTGGATGCCGGTGTAGGTATTGCGGAGAATGGGGAGCAGGCTGTAGATGAACAGGGCGGCAATGGCGGGCAGGACGCCGATGCCCAGCAGGGGGATCATGAAGCCCAGCATGGCGATGGAGGGGATGGTTTGGACGACGCTGATGAGGCCCATGACGATGCGGGCTGCCCGGGGCCGGCCCACCAGGACAATACCCACCGGCACAGCCACCAGCACGGCCAATCCCACGGCGGTGCCCATGAGCAGGAGGTGCCGGAGGGTCTGGCGGGCCAGGGGCGGGAGGGATTTATTCGCTCGTGGGGGTGGCCGCTCACCATCAGCCACGGCCCGCTCGGCGATAAAGGCTGCCACCACTGCCGGATAATCGTTACCGGCCAGGGCCGCTTGGAGGTTAAGTGTCTGCATCTGGGAATCGGTGATGGACCAGGCGAACCGGTTGAGGACGGCGTTGAGCTCCGGGTGCTGATTTAAAGTCTCCTCCCGGATCAGGGGCGCCGCCAGGTATTCGGGAAAAAAGCCTCGGTCATCCTCCAGGACCACCAGCTCGTAGCGCGGCACCTCCCCATCGGTGGCGTAGGCATCGGTCACGTCGATCTGTCCGGCGCCCAGAGCATCGTAGGCCAGGACATGCTGGATACCCCGGGCCTCGGCGAATCGGAAGTCGTAGGTTTCTACCAAACCGGGATAGCCGTCCTGCCGCTGCATGAACTCGTGGGTGAAGGCGGCTCGCAGATCGGGGACCTGGGCCAGATCCGAGAGGGTCGCAAGCTGGTGCTTTCGGGCAAACGGCTCGGTAACCACCAGGGCCCAGGTATTGTTAAACCCGAAGGGATCGAGCCAGGTAAGGCCGAAGCGGCGGCTGAACTTGGCTCGCAGGGAGTCCAAACCCTGGTCGGCCGGGTCGGTGGATTTCAGGATAGCCAGGGCGCCGGTGCCGGTATACTCGGGGTAGATGTCGATGGACCCCTCGGTAATGGCGCTGAAACTGGTGAAGGTGCCCTGCAGGCCAAAGCGCCGATCCACCTGCAGGTCCGTCTGGCCCTCGATGAGCTGGGCCATGAGCTCGGCCAGGACATAGGACTCGGTGAACGGTTTGCTGCCGATGACGATGGTATCCGGCCGCAGGGGCGCAAGGCAGATCGCCAAGACGCCAAGGATACCAAGCAGTGGCAGTCGCAGGCATCGGCGTAGCCCTGGCCGGCCGAGTGACCATAGATGTTTTGCAACCCGTAGCGGGCGGGTTGGAGAGTCAGCTACCACTTCCGCTCTCCGGTCTGATGAGCTCGGCTTCCATGAGCTGCTTGAGAAACGGGGAGGTGGGGTGGCGCAATAAATTTTCCGGTGTATCGACCTGCTCGACCCGTCCATCCACCAGCACGGCGATACGATCCCCCATACGGAAGGCTTCGGGTAGATCGTGGGTCACGAGCAGGGTGGTGGTCTGCACCTGGGCCAGAATGCGGAGCAGCTCAGCTTGCAGCTGGGCCCGGATCAGGGGGTCCAGGGCGCCGAAGGGTTCGTCCATGAGAAGGATGGCGGGCCGCAGGGCCAGGGCCCGGGCGACGCCGATCCGCTGGGCCTGTCCCCCGGAGAGTTCGTGGGGATAGCGATCACGGAAGGAGGCCGGTTCCAGGTCCACCAGCTCCAGCAGCTCATCGACCCGTCGGTCCCGCTCGGCCCGGCTCCAACCGGCCAACTGAGGCAGGATGGCGATATTGCGGGCCACCGTCCAGTGGGGGAAAAGCCCCACCTGCTGAATGACGTAACCGATACTTTGACGCAGGGCTTTAATGTCCCACTCGGATACCGGCTTGCCCTGGACGGTAATCCTGCCGGAGCTGGGCTGCACCAGGCCATTGACCATCTTCAGGGCCGTGGTTTTGCCGCCGCCGCTGGGGCCGATGAACACCACGGTTTCCCCCGCCTCGACCGTCAGGCTCAGGTCCCGGATGGCGGGCACTTTGTGGTAGCTTTTATGGACTGACAAGAAGGTGATCATGTTAAAGTGATGTCCTGTTGCGTGCTCTCAGAGGGGTATGCAAGGGTGTGACTGCTGGAACCGCACAGCTACCTCGCCTAGTGAATCTCATGACCCAAAACTGATAAAGATAGTCCTATTAAGTGATTAGTCGTCTACAAGACGAGACAATTTATTACCCTTTTCTTCGATGCGGATACTTCTATAACTTTTTAGGTTGCCCGCCGCCCGGAAAATACCGTGAATCTACAGACTATCACAGCTAATCACCGTTATGTCGTCCAATCGCTTTCAGCGGTTCACCGGACCGAATCGGTCCATGCGGCGGTGCGCAGTGGACTGACCAGCTGGCCCAAGACGCTCCCACCCATCCTGTTTTACGATGAGCGCGGGTCAAAATTGTTCGAGGATATATCCGAGCTGCCCGAATACTACCTCACGCGGACCGAGCAGGCCATTCTCGATCGTTACGCCCCGGAGATGGCGACTTACTGCGCGGGTGAACTGCTCCTGGTGGAATTGGGCAGTGGCAGCTCGATCAAGACCCGTACTTTCCTGGATGTCCTGTATGCCGGTGATCACCGGCCGATCTATCAACCGGTGGACATTTCCGAATCCATGCTCCACGCTACGGCAGAAGAATTGGTGGGAGAATATCCCGAACTGATCGTTCGGGCCATCGCCAGTGATTACGATCAGGGATTGGTTGAGGTGGGCGAGCAGAGGGACCGGCAAAAAGTCTTACTGTTCTTAGGCTCCAATCTGGGAAATTTTTCCCGGACCGGGGCGCAGGAGCTCCTATGGAAGGTGCGGCAGGCCATGGCCCCGGATGATATCCTATTCCTGGGGGTCGACCTAATGAAACCTTGGCCCATTTTGCAGGCTGCCTATGATGACGCCCGGGGGGTAACGGCCGCCTTCAACCGGAATGTCCTGGTACGGCTGAATCGGGAGCTGCATGCCAATTTCAACCTGGACCGATTCCGTCATGAGGTGCTGTGGAATGACGACGTCAGGGCCGTAGAGATGCACCTTCAGAGCCAGGGACGACAGACGGTATTCCTGAGGGATCTGGACCTGTTGGTGGCATTTGAGGATGGGGAGACCATCCATACCGAAAGCAGCCATAAATTCACTCCTGACAGCTTGGACCGGCTCTGCGGATCGGCGGGGCTAAGGGTGGAAAAATCGTGGACCGATGAGCAGGGGTGGTTTGCCTTGAACCTCATCGTACCCGCGGTCGATAGCCTCACCTGACGCTCCTCCAAAAAGACCCGCACGCTCGGTGATGGAATTGCTCACCTGCTGACACCGTGGTACATTAACGATTATCAGCTACTCGCAGTCCCAAATTGCGAGTCGGTGCGCGTCCCCATGCTCACCCAAGTAGCGACCGTGCGCACATGGCCACACGAATTACCCTGATTCACGGCGACATCACCGTCCAGAAGGTGGATGCCATCGTCAACGCGGCCAACCACACCCTCATGGGTGGTGGCGGTGTGGATGGCGCCATCCATCGCGCGTCCGGTCTCCGGTTGCGGGAGGCTTGCCGGCCCCTGGGAAGGTGCGAAACGGGTGCGGCCAAGCTCACCGAGGGGTTTGATCTGCCGGCCAGGTTCGTGATCCATACGGTGGGTCCCATCTGGCGGGGCGGCGACCGGGATGAACCCCGGCTGCTGGCATCGTGCTACCACAGTTCGTTGCAGCTGGCCGTCGACCACGGCATCCGGACCGTCGCCTTCCCCTCCATCAGCACCGGGGCCTACCGGTTCCCCCTGAGCCGGGCCGTGGCCATAGCCGTTGAGGCGGTCCAGGCCTTTCTGGCTGACGGGCCACCACTGGAAGAGGTGCGGTTTGTCTGCTTTCGTCCCGGTGATGCCGAAGCCTACTACGAGGAGTTCCAGCGCCGGGACATCCCCTTTGGGGAACCTGATTAATGCGCAATCGGATCAGCGGGTAGACCGGCCCGGCTAAACAGCGGTCGTCAGCTGCAAGTGCAGCTTGCGGCTGCGGGGGCCGTCGAACTCGGCGAAGAAGATGCCCTGCCAGGTACCCAGCACCAGGTCCCCCCGGTCCACGATCACCTGGACCGATGCCCCGATGATCGACGACTTGATATGGGCAGCGGCGTTGCCCTCCAGGTGGCGGTAGTTATCATCGAAGGGGATGACCTTGTTCAGCTCCATGGTCAGGTCCCGGATGACATCCGGGTCGGCATTCTCGTAGATGGTAATGCCCGCAGTGGTGTGGGGGACGTACAGAGTCAGGACTCCGGAGCTGACCTTCTGATCCTGGAGCCAGCGCCGCACCTGGCCGGTGAGGTCCAGGAACTGGACCTGGCTGGTAGTACGCACGGAAAGAGTATCCATGGTGAGAAGTTACGGGCTCCTGGCTTCAAGTTTCGAGTTCAAAGTCTCCAGCCCCTAGTCCCCAATCCCCAGCCTCACGTCTTCCGCTCCTTTTTCCGGGCCGCCGGGAAGAGGATATTATTCAGGATCAGGCGATAGCCCGGCGAGTTGGGATGGAGGGCCAGGTTCGTGGGGGGATCCCCCACAAAGTGCTGGTAGTCTTCCGGATCGTGGCCGCCGAGGAAGGTGAAAGTGCCCTGGCCCAGGTTGCCGTGGATGTAGCGCACCTCCTCGGTCCCTTCCCGCTCCCCCAATATGACGACGCTCCTCTTGAGGGTACTGCGCCGGAAGTTGGTGGTCTGCCCCATGAAGCCCTTGATAACCCCCACATGATTTTGCGTGAGCATGGTGGGGACGGGGTCGTACTTGGCGGCGAACTCGAAGAGGGTAAAGTAATCGTTATCCGCCGAGCGGGGGACCGATGCGTAGCTGGCAGGGATGTCGATGGTGGCGTACTCGTAGAGGGCCGGGTCGGTAAAGATACGGTAGTTTTCAAAGGCGACGCCCTTTGAGAAGTCGAGCCTGTCCTGCGCGTCGGGGGCCGGTGGTGTCCCATCGAAGGGCGTATCCACCATATCGAAGTCCTGGGCCGCCAGGGCAATATCCCAGCTGTCGGTGGCCGAGCACATGGCAAACAGGAATCCGCCCTGCGCCACATAATTTTTCAGGGTCACGGCCACGGCCCGCTTGAGCTCCGGCGCATGGTTGAAACCCAACTTGCGGGCCAGGGTGTTGGTTTCCAGCTCCTGCTGCCGGTACCAGGGGACATTCCGGTAGACGTTCCAGAACTTGCCGTGTTGCCCGGTAAAGTCCTCGTGATGGAGGTGCACCCAGTCATACCTGGACAATCCTCCCGCCAGGATGTCCTCATCATAAATGATGGCATAGGGCACTTCGGCATAGGTGAGGGCCAGGGTGACGGCGTCGTCCCAGGGCTGTTTATTGGGTGGGCTGTAGACGGCAATACGGGGGGACTTTTCCAGCAGGACGATATCCATATTGCTCTGCTCGATGGTGGCGAAAATCGCTCCCAATTGGGCAGCATCCACCGGGATCGTGGTCACGCCCCGTATCTGGCACTCGCGCTGGATTTCCGGGAGGGCATCGATTAGGAAGGAGCCTCCCCGGTAGTTGAGGAGCCACTCCACGTTGACCTCCCGCCGGAGGGTCCAGAAAGTCACGCCGTAGGCTTTGAGGTGATCGCGCTGACTGTTGTCCATGGGAATGAGCAGCTTCTGGGACCAGAGGAGGTCACCGAGGGCCAGGATAATAAGCAGGCCGTGTCTAAGCATGTATTGCCACTGGTCCCGGCGGCCTAGTTGAACTCAGGTCTGAGCACCCGATACCGCAAGCGAACCGGGTCGTGATAGATGCTTAACGGGTAGGTATCCAGGAAGGAGAGGTAGCGGGTAGCGGCCGCGTTCTTGTCTCCCACCAGGTAATCGGCAATTTCGGCTGCCAGCAGCAACCCCATCTCATTGAACTCGGTGTCGCCGGCAATGGACAGGCCGAGGTCCTCCGCCTGGAGATAGTTCCCCTGGAGGGCGTGCAGGTGTGCCAGCCGGTACTGGATTATGGGGGAGACGGGGGTGGGTTTCATCTTGAGGACAGCGGACAGGAGCGCAACGGCCTCGCTGCGGCGGTTTTGCCGGACCAGCCGTTCGCTCTGGATGAAGGCCTGGTAGGGTTCCGGCCACTCCTGGAACCGGCGCACCAGACCGGACAACTCCATCAGATCGTTAAAATAAGGGTCCTCGGGACCGAGGGCCGCCAGCACACCGCCCAAGGTGGCTAGTAGGGAATCCCGGTGGCCGGCGAGAAGGAGGAGTTCTACCCTTTTGAGTTCTACCAGGTTCAATTGGTCTTTACTTTTGAGCCGGTGTTCGCTTTCCCGGCGAACCCGCTCGGCGGCTTCGAGGTCCCCTTTGGCGATCCAGATGTCCACCAGGCGGAGCATGATCTCCGGGTGCATGGACCGGGCCCGGCGATCCTGCAGGGCGGCCTGAAGGTCGGCGATGGCCCCATCGAAATCGTCAAGAATGCGGTATTTGATATTCCCCAGCCGCAGCCGTGCCCAGGGGCTTTGCCAGGTCGTGATCAGTGAGTCGTACAGCGCGATAGACCGCCGGAGGGGTTCCAGCTGAGACTCGGCAATGCTGATGAATGGCAGGTCAAAGAAACGGTTACCCGGATAAAAGCCGGCCAGGGACAGGGTGGCCTCATGGAGCTGGGTCCGGGCCAGGTAGATTCCAGCCAGTTCCATGATGGCCTGCTCATAGAGGGGCGCGGCGGCTGGATCACGGAGGATCTGCTGCATGAGTTGTTGGGCCAGGTCGTATTCACCCTCTTTGATGAGGTCCAGGGCCAGGTCCAGCAGGTCCTTCGGGGGCGCCTGGGCTAAATGGAACAGTTCCACCACTTGGGTAAAATTCCCATGCTTGAATTCCACACTGGCCAGGGCACGAAGGACCACGGGTGACCCGCGGCTGAGCAACTTCTCCCTGAGCATGTTCATCACTTCTGGCTCAATGGGGAACCTTAGGATTTGATTGGTGATTATCCCGGCGGCTTGCGGCTGTGATGCCAGGTAACGGAGGTACTCATCGGTGGCCAAATCGAAATTCAGTCGCGAGGCATAGAGGCGGCCCATATCCAGGGCGAAGAAACTGGAATCATGCTTGACGGCCCGGAGCTGCTCCAGTTTGGCAGTGGCCTCCTCAGTGAAATTGTTCGCTATAAGATGGGTCAGCACCAGCCGTTCGGCCATGGGGTTGCCAGGGAACTGTTGGAGGATGCCCTCCCAGGCTGCAAGGGCCTGATCCTTCTGACCCAGGGCTAGGTAGGCATCCCCGATCTCTACCCGGCTCTGGATATCCACCGGACGCCGCAACAGGTAGTCATCGATAACCTGGAGCAGTTCAGTGTGTTGGTGGGTGTTGCGCAGCAGGCGCTTGAGCTGCTGGTAGTAGCGTTGGTTGGCCGGAAAATCATCGACCAGCCGATAGAAGATGGTCAGGGCCTGTTCCCGGTTTCCCGATTGTTCCAGCCTGATGGCCAGCTGATAGGCCCTATCGGCCTCCTCAGCCACCCGGCGGTCTTGAGCCCAGCCGGCTGCGGGTGCCGCCACGAACAGCCAGGCCAGCATCAGGAGCTGAAAATGTGGGCGTGTCATGCTGGTTGATGCTGGTTATTCATCCCGGGTGGTGCGGTCAGCCAAGCGCCGGAAGTAGTTCTGAATGATGACTTGGTACTCCTGGGAGTAGCCGGTCCGCAGGGCCTGTTCCATGGCTCGCAGGATAAGGTCTGCCCGTTCACCCCGGTCGGCCGGTAGCCCATCGGGGCCCAGGTAGGTGAAGTTCCCCGTGGGGGTTGTGCCCTTGCGTTCGTCCTTGAAACCCCGAACGGCGAGGGATTTTTGACTGTCAAGCAGGCGCGTGAGAATGTTCTGCTGCCGGTCCAGAGTCCGGCGAGTGACCCGCCGTCGCTGAAAATCTTTGATCACCTTGTCCATGTCGTCCAGGGCCGCACCCAAACCACCCTGTTTGCCGCTACCCTGGGAGGGGTAGTCCCGCAACAGCTGGTCGAGGGTCTGAGACAGTTGACGTTGGCGAGCTTGGAGGCGGCGCATCAGTTCCACCTGCGACATGGCGGCCATCTGCCCCAACTGCAGGCTCAGGGTTTGCTCGTTCAGCGCCTGCTGCCCCTGGCCGAGGTTTTGCATCCGCTGGAGGTACTGTTCGAACCCCGAGGCAGAGCCGCTTTGCTGCATGTCGATCATGGCGTTACTGAGGGCCATGGCGGTCTCGTTCAGGGCGGCCATGCTTTCCCGCTCTGCCTGGGCCGCCGCTCGGGGATTGTTGGCGGTCAAATCCCCGACCGCTTTATGCATGGCCGCATTGGCCCGGCCGACTGATCGGCCCATCCTGGGTGTAATGTTGAACGACTGGCGGCTCAGAGCCATGAACTGCTCGATGATCTGGGACATGCCGTTGAGCAGTTGGTGCTGGGTTTCCGCCGCCTCCCGGATCCGGGGCGAGCTGCTGGACATGTTTTCGATCTCCAGGTAGAGGTCTTCCTGCAATTTGGAGGTGGTCAGCACGCTGCTCAGGACCTGTTGGAATTTGGCCATCATTTCCTTGACGGTGGACTGTTGAAACTGTGCCTGGATATCAGCGGCCTCAGCCGCGAGAGAGCTCAACATCTCCCGCCCCACCTGAAGTTGAGACTGGCTGGCGGCCCTCTGGCGGCCTTGCAAGGCTTGGGTCCCCTGCCTCAGGCTCGACCGGGTCTCCTGGATCAATTCGCCCTCGTGCAGACCGGCGAGCCGCTCTGCCGCCTGTGGACTGTAAGGCTCCATGGCTTGTGCGGCATCGCGCATGGTCTCCCGGGTGGCGTCCAGGGTCCGCTCCTGTTCCTGGTGCCGGGCAGCCAAGTCCTGCATACGTCTAGCGGATTCGGCTTCCTCGTCATCCCCGGGTGCTCGCTCAGCCGCCGGGTCCGGGGCGTGAACCCCGGACGAATCGTTGAGCTGCTTCAGGAGCTGTTCCTCGGTGGCGATCATCTGCTCCAGCCGTTTGACCACTTCGTCCATTTTCATCTCCGCCAGGGCCTGGCGGAAGATGTCCAGGAAGCGGTCCATCTGGGCTTCAAACTCGCTGGATTGAAATTGCAGGTTTTTAAGGGCGTCCTTGAACTGCTGGGGGTCCATCTGTTCCAATGCTGCCCGGAACCGGGCCATGGCATCTTCGAGTTCGGGGGTCATGATTTCTTCCAGCAGATTTTGCAGCTCCTTGTACTTGCTGAGGATTTCAGCACTGAAGAGTCCGTTGTCCTCGGATTGCGCGTCGAGATCCCGGATTTGCGCTTGCACCGATTCCATGGCTTCAAGAACTTGTTGGAGGCTTTGCAGCACCTCTTTGCCCTTCTGCTGCTGTTCCCAGGAGACCTGTTCATCCCCACGGAAAGACAGGTCCATCTCATCGAGTAGAGTCCGAACTTTCTCCAGATCTTCCAGTACCTTATCGGTGATAGCGGCAGCTTCATACGAGCGCTCGGAAACTTCAGCGAAGAGTTCGGCCAGGGTGGGGATGCGGGCGATGAGCGGCCCGGAAACAGCCTTCCCGGGACCGGAAACCACGTTATTGTCATACACTTCGATGTGGAACTGGACTTGGTCACCGGGGGCTAGGTTGAGGGGATCCAGGTCCCAGATGTGCGAGACCCGCTGACTTGGACTGGAGAGGTCCAGCTCGGGGATGTCATGGGTATAGATTTGGTTGTCCGGGCTGAGGTAGTCCGGATGATGAATCCCGTAGATGAGCTGTGCCCGGCTAAAGCCGTAGTCATCTGCGATGTCGAAACTTATCGGGATCAGCATGGTCTCGTCCAGATCCACATCCGCCACCGGAAGGATAAGGGTCAGGGAAGGGGGATAGTCTGGCAGGGCGGTGAAGGCGTAGTGCACGGGGTTGACGTTGGCAACACCTCTTTGGTCCACGACCGAAAGGGATAGGTCGACAGATTTCTCCAGGGTAAAACTGCCTTCGACAAGGCGCCCAGCAATCAGGGTTGGAACCACTTCCCCATCTATATTCAGCCAGCCTTCCCCGAGCGGCAGGTTGGTGGTGGCCGAGAATTGAATCAGGCTGCCGATGAGGGCGGTGATACCGGCTACGTTACCCCCCACCTCCTTGACGGGCTCACCGGTATAGGTCGGCGGCGTGATATAAAACGACAGATCCTCGATAACGGGCCGGTCGATAATGGCGATCGTGTGCGTATTGGAGGTGACCTGGTCCCAGGGGGAGAACCAGGACGGGTTCCGGTAGCGGGCAAAGTAACGAATGTCGTCGAACATGGTCTCGAAGCGAAAGGTAAACCGGCCGTTTTTTAAGGGGAGCGAGGCGGTGCTTACCCGTCCCTGGTTATCTTCCCAGACCAATTCG
The DNA here is from genome assembly GCA_022563485.1 of Fidelibacterota bacterium. GTDB lineage: Bacteria > Fidelibacterota > Marinisomatia > SCGC-AAA003-L08 > TS1B11 > JADFNF01. The sequence continues at coordinate 21,960 of JADFNF010000005.1, forward strand.
ATTTGCCGGGGCACGGCTTCAAATCCGGTGAAGGCAACCTCGGTGGTATCGCCCCCGAGCACCTGCTGATCACCACTCAGGGAGAGGAGGATAAAGGGTTTGGGTACGGGGTAGCCCCGGTCGGGATTCATGAGCCTTACGGTGGCGTGGGACATGTCGCTGGGGTGGATGATCCACGCCAGGAGCAGGATCACCAGGGTAGCCTTGACCAGCCGGGCAGAGGGGTGGTAACGCCTGGGCGTAAGGGTGTGAAAGTCGAGGCGGGCGAGCCGCCGGCGCACCAGTTCCACCGACCGGCCCAGCAGATCGATGTTTTCGCCGGACGTTTCAGTTTCGCTCCGGGCCAGGCGGCGCTCCAACTGCAAGGCGTTCAGCAGACGGTCCCTGGGGGTGCCGAGCTTGTATCCCACCCGGGCAGCCAGAGAATCATACTGGACCCAGGTCCACCATCCGCGCCAAATTCCGAGCCAGCGCATCGTGATCACCAGCACCAGGAGCATGGTGACGTCTACCAGGCCCCACATTATCACCAGGCGGACCGGTGAGGAGAGATACAGGCGGCTTTCATACCACACGGAGGTGGTGAACAGCGCCGTGAGCAGCAAGAGTCCTTGCAGCAGGTCGTGGCCCAGAGTGATGCGGGCTAGATGGTTACGAACCCGCCTCAGGGTCTGGTCGATGGCCCGGTCTTTCATGACTGGCTCAGGGCGTAGACAATGATATTGACCCCCATTTTCAGGGCTGCTTCCCGGAGGTCCGGCGGGACATCGTGCACCTGGGGATCCTCCCAGCCGTCTCCTAAATCGGACTCATAGGTGTAAAAGACGATGAGCCGGCCTTCGTGAAACAGTCCCAGACCCTGGGGACGCTGGTTGTCATGTTCGTGTACTTTCGGCAGACCATCGGGGAATGGGAAGACGATGTTGAAAATGGGATGGTCCGGCGGCAACTCTACCCAATCCTTATCAGGGAAAACCTTTCGCATTTCCCGGTGGAAGGCCGAGTTCATGCCGTAGTTGTCATCGGCATGGAGAAAGGCCCCGGCCAGGAGGTGGGATCGGAGCAGAGTCGCCTCTTCGTTGGTGAAATGGATGTTGCCGTGGCCCGTCATGTAAAGATAGGTGCTGCCCCAGAAGGTGTCATCTCCGATGACCGCCCGGGCTTCTTCCGGGGCAATGAGGATACCTGTATGCTGGCGAGTATAAGCGATAAGGTTGGGCAGGGAGCTGGGGTCGGCGTACCAATCACCGCCCCCACCGTACTTGAGCCGGGTGATGACCAGAGCGCCGGGTGGGGTTTGGCCCAGGCCGGAGGTCAAGAGCAGGGCCAGGATCATGGCAAGGGCCGACCCATGGGGCAATCGCCCGCTCAACGGTTGCGGATGATGTCGTGATCCGTTAGTCATAGCGCTCCTTGAAGGAGAGGGGTTCGGTTTGCAGGGTGGTATGCTTGATGGCCCATTGATCCTGCAGATAAACCTGGGTTGCTTTCAGACATCGGGGCCAGTGTCCGGACGCTACGCATTCGTCGGTCAGTTGGAGATGAGCGCTGAGTGCCAAAACGCCGGATGAAATGGTCCAGATATGTAAATCGTGGATATCGACGATATGTTCCCGGGAAGTGATGGCTCTCTGGATGTCGAGGTAGTCGATTTCGCGTGGGGTGCCCTCCATGAGGATATCGATGGACTTCATTAGCAGGCGCCACGCCCCCCAGAGAATCAGGATAGCGATGATCACTGAGGCGAGGGTATCGATGGGCGTCCAGCCGGTAAGCAGGATCACGGCTCCGGCCACCATGGCCCCAACACTTCCCAGAGCATCGGCGAGCATGTGGAGGAAGGCCCCTTCCAGGTTCAGGTTATTCCGGTAGTTCCGGCGGATCATGATAGCACTGGCCACGTTTACCCCTAAACCGAAGGTGGCAATTACCAGGACGGGGCCCCCGGCAATGGCCTGTGGATGGCCGATACGGTGATAGGCCTCGACCAGGATGTAACCACACAGGAGGACGAGAAAAATGCCGCTGACTAGTGCGCCGATAATCTCCGCCCGGAGATAGCCGTACGTGCGATGGTGGGCTTTGGGCTTGAGGGCCAGCCAACTGGTAAACAGGGCCAGACCGATGGCGGCCACATCGGTTAACATGTGTCCGGCGTCTGAGAGCAGGGCCATGGAACCGGTGATAAGTCCTCCGGCCAGCTCCACGCCCATGTAACCCGCATTGAGCCCAAACGCCCACCAGAGCCCCCGGTATTGGCGCTGCCGGTCAGGAGGAGACGGGGTCTGCTTGGCGGATGACACCATGGTCCTGGAATCTACCATCTCTTTGCAGTATTGGTTAGCAAATTTGCCCGCGGTATCGCAGGCAAGTTGGTTAGTGGCGGTCGGTGGGCCCAGGTTGAACCTGGTTACGGCCCATTTCCTTGGCTTTATACATCCATTCGTCGCTGCGGTTGATGAAGGACTCGACACTCACGTCCTTTTTAAAGGTTGCCAAGCCAATACTGATGGTGACGTCACGGATAACTTCGCCATCAATAGGTACGACAATCTTGGCGACCTGTTGGCGCAGCTTTTCAGCCAGTACTCGGGCCTTGTCGTGAGGCGTTTCAGGCAGGACCACCAGGAATTCCTCCCCACCATAGCGACCGACAAAATCACTACGGCGTGTATTGAGCTTGAGTGATTGGGCAATTTCATGAATGACATTATCGCCAGCGAGATGACCGTAGGTGTCGTTCACCTGCTTGAAATTGTCGATATCGACCATCAGGAGCGAGAGAGCCCGTTTATAGCGCCTGGTACGCTGGATTTCCACCTCAATATGCTCCAGAATGGCTCGGCGGGAGAGAACTTCGCTAAGGGCGTCGTACATGGCCATGTGAGCCAGTTCCGCCTGGAGTTGCTCCGTTTCCTGGACTGCAATCCACTTCTTTCTGGCATCGGTCAGGGCCTTCACGAGATTGTCCTGGGTTAGGTATGACTTGCCAAGGTAGTCGTAGGCCCCGTATTTCATGGAATCAACAGCCATCTGTTCATTACCTTCAGCGGCGATGATTACCACAGGGGCTATCTCCCGGGCGTTGATTTTGCGGAGCCAATCCATGGCTGAAGTTCCCGGGAAGTCGAGATCAAGGATCACAATATCGGGGGCCTGCTGGGCTAACGCTGACTCGATCTGCGGCGTATCGACTGCCTCCCGCACTTGGAAGCTGATCGCTTGCCCCTGAGATAGCATCTCGTTGAGGCGTACCCGGGTAGCTTTGTCGCTGTCACAAACCAGAACAGACAGGAGGCTATTTTTATCATTGGGGTGTTTACCGTTTAGTTTCGGATCAGACATGGGGGCTCAAATAAATATACGACATTTTGCTCTTCCGCTAAGATCAAAAGTTAGGCGCCCAGTTTACCATGAGAACTCATTACTTGGTAGCTAGCGTGCCCTTATTTCACTGTGGCTAATAAGTGATTATAATAAACTATGACTCCATTGGAAACATTAATTTTTTACCGTAAAGGAACGTCACCGAGCAGAAGCGTGAATCTCTCTATATCACGGAACACGTACCGACCGGTCATACAATTGCTGGCTGGCATGCTTTTGGTCTGCTGGCCGGTTGCGGCGGCGGGCCAGACAGCCCCCTGGCAGCCCAATCCCATTGTGCGCTACTGGGATCTACACATCAATCCCCTGGAATTTCGCACCCCTATCCGGCTTGTGCCCCTGGCAGTGAAGGGGGGACTGGCGTTCTATGGGGGTCCCGGTATGTTCGATAGCCTGCCGCTATCTTTGTTTCAAAGTGACCACACGGTGGTTTTGCTGGACAGCACCGAATCGGAGCTGGCCCCGCTTGGCTCGGTCTTTCGCCGCATGAGTCTGGTCTATGACCTGGATTTGCTGCAGGTCAACCTGCGTCACCGATTTTGGCCGGTTAGCCTGGTGGATGTCATGGTCGGCGTGGGGCTGCGCACCAATCAGATTCCCTTTTCGCCCAGTCTGCCGGACAACTGGAAGCCGGAGAACGACGTTTACAAATTCGCACCCGTATTCCACCATGGGTTAGCCACCCTGACCATCAACTACCAGCGGTGGGAACGATGGTACGTCTACCTTCAGATGACCCGGGGCGTGACGGTGGGCAGCGTCTACCGGGCGGATGTCCTCAGTCGATATTTGAAAGGAACCGGCACCAGTGGCGACCTGGCGATCGGGCTGCAACGGTTCGCCAAAGGGGGCGGGAACCCCCGCTATGCCGTCGGGGCTGAGCTCCGCTACCAGCGCCTGGATGTCTCTGATCTGAACGACCCAGACGGCATCACGCCCATTGAAGGGTTGCAGCTGCGTTCTCTGGGCCTATTTTTCACTATCAGCCTGGTGTTTGGCGGCCAACCGACGACCGCCGACCGGGCCAAAAGAGACCTTTACAGCGGTGATTATATGGCCGCCGTGGACAACCTGCGCACCTTTCTGAACCGATACCCCCGGCATACTCGGGCCAAACGGGCGCGGCGCCTGCTGGCCGTGGCCAAGAAGATGGTCCCATACCAGCAGCTTGAGCTGGCCCGGGCCTTCCAGGACAGTGGGGCATTTGAGCAAGCCCTGACCTGGTATGACCGGGCCGAGGCCGAGGGCGACACAGCCCTCACCGTTGCCATTACCACGGGGCGGGCCGAGATAGGCTACCGGTACCTCCAACAGGCCGACAGCCTCCTGCGGCAGGGTGATCTGGAGCGGGCCAGCCGCCTCCTCAGGGTCACCCAGCAGCTCCTGCCGGCCGATGAAGCTCTGGTGGAGCGGTATACCGCTGAGGTGCTCATTCGCCAGGGTCACGGCCTGCGGGCACAGGGGGGCCTCGACGCCGCCCTCCGGCGCTATGATCGGGCCATACGGGCGGACCCCTCCCGGGAGGTGGAAATCGAAGGCTACAAGGTGCGCATCGCCGAGGACCTGCTCAAGGAGGCTTCGGTGGCCGCCGACCGCTCCGCCCTGGCCCTGGCCCTCCAGTCGTTGAAGCAGAGCCAGGCCCTGGACCCCCGGCGCAAGGCCCAGATCGACGACATGGTCGTGCAGCTGGAGAGCCGTCTTACTCGTCTGGCCCAGGGGGAAATCCGGCGGAGCATGGAGGCCCAGATGCAGGAGGCCCGGGAGCTGCGCGGCAGGGTTGCCCCCACCCGGCCCCGCATCGGCCTGCTGGTCTCATCCATCGAGGATATTCTGGGCAAGCCCGACCACGTGACCCAGGAGACCGACCG
>JADFNF010000124.1 GCA_022563485.1 Fidelibacterota bacterium
TCATGAATTTAAAATGGACTATAACAGCGATGGCGAGCTGGTAGCGGCCAGTTTTACACCCCATCGGATGATCCCGTTTATTTTCGCCGAAATTGTTCCGGGACTGCGGTTTTTTACCGAAATCGAATTTGAGTACGGGGGAGATGTTGAGAAATCGGGTGAGATCAAGATCGAGTTTGCCACCCTCGACTTGTCCCTGAGTGAGGCGTTCAACGTGCGCGGCGGGATCATCCTCATGCCCTTGGGCCGATTCAATTTACTCCACGATTCGCCGGTCAACGATTTCACGGAACGGCCGTTGATCGCACGGTATATTGTTCCTACCACGTTCATGGAATCGGGGGCCGGTGTCTACGGGTCCGTCTATCCCGGTGAAATTTCCATGTTGTCGTATGAGCTGTATCTGGTCAACGGTTTCGGCGATAATGTGGGCCTCAAGGGGATTCGCGGTGGCCGTCCCGATCTGAAGTCCGATAACAATCTGGCAAAGTCTGTCGTTGGGCGCCTGGGTTTCAGTCCCTTTCTCGGGCTGGAGCTGGGCGGGTCCTTTTACCTGGGTCGCTGGAACGCAGAGACCGACAGCCGGGACAGCGCCCTAGGGGTGCGCATTTTCGTCCTGGATGGGTCCTACGATGTGGGCCCCCTCCAGCTGCAGGGCGAAGCGGCGCGCATGAGCTACGATCTATCCCCTGGGGTTTCGGCCAGTGGCTGGGGCGGTTACGGTCAACTCAATTTCCATTTTGGTCACGGCTGGGTGGACCGCTATCCGGCGTCGGTGTTCACCGCCAGCCTGCGTCTTGGGGAACTGGATATCGATCAAAACGCCCTGGATAATGGGAAAATGGACCAGCGCCGCGTCAGTCTTGGTCTTAACTTTCGTCCGGTGGAGGGGACCGCCTTTAAATTCAGTTATTTATGGAACATCAAGCGGGACCGGTCCGCATCATCCTATGACCTGGGCGATGCTTTTAGTCAGTTTCGACTCTCGGTTGCAACCTATTTCTAATGGTTCCACGCACCTCTATTCACCGGAGCTGGCGGGCGGCCGTTGCTTTCGGCGCAATGGGCCTAGGGATCGCGCTGCACGCCCAGCTCCAGGCTCCCCCGGCGGTGGAGCTCCAGATCGCCACCGAGCGTGCGGCCCTCGTGGAAATCTTTGGCCCCCATACGGTTGAACGGGCCGATACGTTCTTCGTGACACCCGACTTGGCCCAACAATATATCCAGCTCACCGGTTATCCGCTGCCCGAGCCGTGGGTCATCATCAAGGCCATTGTCCACGGCGGCGATCCACTGGGCTATGCTGTGGTAGCCGAGGAGGTGGGGAAGTTTTACCCCATTACCTTTTTGGTGGGGGTCGACACCGATCTCAGGGTTAAAGGGGTACGGGTTCTGGTGTACCGGGAGAGTCATGGTGGTGGTGTTCGCCGCATACGTTACTTGCGCCAATACCGGGGTAAATCCCTGAGCGATCCCATCCGCCGCCATCGGGACATCATCAACATCAGCGGGGCGACCCTATCGGTGGATGCCCTCAATCGGGGTGTAAAAAAGGTCCTGTTCCTGCTGAATACTTACACCGCTACACGACCATGAACTGGAGCCTTCGCAACGTCCCGGCGTATGTGCGGTGGCTGTTGGCGGCCTTCCTGATCATCAATGCCGCGGGCTATTCGGTGGGCCTGTTGTTGGTGGCCCATAATACCCACTTGACGGTGGAAGGGGTAGCCGACCATTATGCCGGTAATGAGGAGAAAATCGCTGCCGGTGAGGCCATCGAGGAATTCAAGTTTCAGCCTACCAGGCGTCAGATGCTGAATCTGGCCCACACCCATATCTTCAATATGTCGGTCTCCTACCTGCTGGTGGGACTGATCCTGTCGGCCTGCGCCTACAGCGACCGCCTCAAAAGGTGGCTCATCCTGGAGACGATCCTGGCCATTCTCACCACTTTCCTGGGGTTGTGGCTCACGGCGTTTGTTCATCGGGGCTTTGCCTGGATGGCCTTCATATCGAGCCTACTTATGGGGTTGGGCTACTACAGCAGCGTCGTGCTAGCGCTGGTCGATATCATCCGCGCCCATCGTGAATCTCCAGTCCATGCTTCGCCGCCCTAGACTGGGGCGGTCGCTCGCCATTGGGGTGGGACAGGTGTTGGTCACCGTGGCCCTTTGTGGTAGCGACCGGCCCCCGCAGTCAGTGGTGTATACGGTTACGGAAATCGCCATGGGCACCACGGTGGACTTGACCCTGATAGCCCCGGACACGGCCACGGCCCAGGCCTGGGTGCGGTCGGTCGCGCCCGAACTCCACCGCATCGGATTTGATTTCTGGGAAGGGGAGCCCCGGGGAGCCCTCGGCCGGTTGAACCGATCGCGGCGCACCGACGACCGGGAGCTGATTCAGCTGATCGACCGAGCCTTCGAAATATCGCGCCTCACAGGTGGCGCTTTCGATATCCGGGTCGGCGAGTTGATCCGTCGCTATGGCTTCCTTGATCAGGCCGGTGAGATCACCCGGCCGGATTCCGTGGCGGCCCTGGCGGCGGCAGCTCAGGCCCTGCGCTGGGAGCCGGCCAATGATGGCGGCTATCGACTGACCGGCAGCCACGCCACCCTGACCCTGGGAGGCATTGCCAAGGGCTATGCCGTCGACGTGGTGGTGGACCGGCTCCAGCAGCTGGGCTGTAGGGCCGGTTTGGTCAATGCGGGGGGTGATTTACGGGCCTGGGGCGGGTCCGCCGACAAACCGTGGCGGATTGGCATCGAAGACCCTGGCAACGGTGATTTCCTGGCCGTGTTGGAGCTGGCATCGGGGGCCGTGGCTACCTCGGGCAGTTATCGTAACCGTACGATCTCCCAGGGAGACACCATCCATCACATTATTGATCCAGGTAGCGGGAGATCGGTGCGTGGGAAACAGAGCGTCACGGTCACGGCGCCCACTTGCACCTTGGCCGACGCCCTTGCTACCGGGTTCTTCGTCATGCCGCCGGATAGAGCCCTAGCCCTGGCTGACAGCCTGCCGGGCGTGGGCCTCCTTTTGCTGTCCAGCGATGGCGTTGTTGTGGAGGATGAAGACCTGGCGGGCCTACGGGCCGGTGTCCACCCCCCACGGCCCTAGCCTGTCGGGACCGATCCCTGGGGCGCATGCCGTTGTAAAACTTGCATTCAAGGTCTTGGTCAATTATCCTTAACTTGCATCATGCTCCGGCGATCACGCTTACTCAGGTACTTGTTCCGGGTGACGGCCCTACCGCTCCTCCTGTCTGGTGTCATAGTGGGGGAGGGATTGCCCGGCATACAATCCGAAAGCAGGCGACCCCGGTCAACGGATCGACCGGCCTCAGCCCGATCCGCCTCCGCGACGGCCCGCCAGCAGGACCAGCAGGGGGCCAGGGCCCGGCCACGAAGGCGCAGGCCAAGGCAATCGGCCAACCGGAGTCAGACGAGGAGCAGACGTCCCACTCAGCCCGGAATGACGGCCACTGGAAATCGCCGACAGTCTTCGCCTCGGCAGCGCCAGCTTGGGGCCCAATCGCGCAAACCCCGTCAAAGGCGGTCGCCATCGATCCGCACTCCGGCCAACAGGCGCCAGCGTACCAGGCCCGTCCCGGCACGCCGGCCTAAGCCCTACTCCGCCACGCAGCTGCGGGCTTTGGCCGCTGACATTACTGCGCTGAATGGTCAACTGGTGGACCTCAATCGCCGAACCACCCGGCGTATCGACCGGCTGGCGTTATCGGGAAAATTACCCCCTGGTCAGCGCTATCGCTTTGCGGAGGACCACCGCCGCGCGTTGCAACTCGCCCGTCAGGTCAATGAACATCCGGAATCCAGTGCCCCGCTCATAGCCCTGGCGCACCTTCAGATCCGCAATCGAAAACATGCGGAAGCCGAGGGCACTTTGCTCAAGGCCCTGGCCCTGGAGCCGCTGAATCAGGAACTCACCTTCGATTTGGGCGAGCTCTACCTTTCTATGGGGAAGTCCGGGCAGGCCTGGGATGCCTTTCAGGAAATCATCTACCAGAAGCCGGGGCAAACACGGTTCCGGCTGGCTCAGGGTCGAGTACTGGAGCATACGGGCGACTACGCCGGGGCCATGGACATTTACACGCAGGTGGAGGCCGACTTTGGCCCCAGTGCTGATGTGAACTTTCACCAGGCTCGGAACCTGTCGGCCCGAGGGGATCATGGCGCTGCGGTGGCCTTGGCCCGGGAGGGTCTCGTGCCCGACCCTGATAGTGCGCCACTCACCTATGTCCGTGGTAGGGCCTATGCCGCCCTGGGCATGCTGGACCGGGCCAAGACCGACCTGTATGACGCGCTTGCCCTGGACCCCGACCTGCTGGAGGTGTATGAGACCCTGGGTGAGATTTTCATGGAGACGGGTAACTACCCGGCAGCCGAAGCGGCCTACCTTAAGGTGCTTCGTGCCCGTCCGGGGGACGAGGGAGCATCCTTTGCCTTGGGTCACGCCTATTTGATGGATTTGAAATTTCAGCAAGCCGCGGAGGAGTGGGATCGTCTGGCCTACCTTACCGGGGATCAGGGGAAAGTCAATCACTGGCGCTCCCAGGCCCACTACCTCCAATCGCTGGAACTCAGTCGCGAGGGGCAGTTTCAATCCGCCTTGAATGCCCGCCGTATTGCCCTGGCTTTGTCAGGTGGGCAAACGACGGGTTGGGTGGTGCCGGCGCTTATGGGCGCCGGGGCAGCAGCCCGGACTCACGGTGATTACCCGCGATCGATTGATTATTATCACCAGGCGCTTGATATGGACCCGTTCAGCGCCGACAGTTACCTCGGTCTCAGCCGGACCTATACGGCAATGGAGGATCACTCACGCGCCCGTGCTTCCCTTTTACAGGCCCTCGCATTGGAGCCTGACCATCCGGGGGCCTGGGCGGCACAGGAGCGTTTCACCCGGCCCTGATGCCTGATTTCGTACTGCGTTAACGGTTCACCTTCCATGGGTGCCATGAAGAATATCGCCGTGATCTGGGGCCTGGGGGGTCTCCTGTTATCTGCTATTGTCGCGGTGAACGGGGCCGTCCAGCCCGGCCAATCGGAGCAGGGGGTCCTGCCCGAGGCGATCCGTACTTTAGATGATGATCCATCGGCGGCGATGCTGTGGCGCGGGATCGACGCCATGTATTCCTACCGCTTTGCGGCGGCGGCGGCGGCCCTTGACTCGGTCATAGCCGGGGACCCCTACAATGTTGTGGCCCCTTTTGTGGCCGTGGCCAATCACTGGCTTAAGAGTCTCACGGAGCAGGGTTATCAAGCGTCCCACGCGGCCCTGCTCCAGGCCATTGATGCTACCCTTCCGCAATATGAGGCCATGATCGCTCGTTTCGGACGGAGGGCGGATATTTTACTCTATTTGGGGAGTACCTACGGGCTTCGCGCGCGGATAGCCCTGGCGGATAAACGTTGGACCGCGGTGATCTATTCCGGGTTAAAAGGGTGGCGGCTGATCCGTCAGGCTCACAAACTGGACCCTACCTTGGCCGATGCCTACTTGCCCATTGGAATCTTCGAATACTACGCCGGTATGAGTTCTAAACCGGTGCAGCTGATTGCGCGTATGTTCGGCATCAATCCGGACCGCGCGGCGGGTATCCAAGAGCTGGAACAGGCGGTTCTCCAGGCTCCCTTGGCCTGGATCGAGGCCGCCAGCACCTTATCCATTGTTCACCTGTATATTGAGAACAATCCCGGGCTGGCTTACCACTACGCGGAACTGCTGACGACGCATTATCCTGGAAACTATTATTTTAACTTTCTCAAGGTTGAGGCATTGGTACGGACTCGCCGGTTGGCAGAAGCGCGGGCCTTCATGCCCGAGCTCGAAGCCCTCTTCATGCAGTCTCATCCCAGTCAGCAGCTGGAGTGGAGCCTAAAGTTTGCCAATCTGGAAGCCGAATTAGCCTATGATGAGGGGCGCTGGGCGGTGGCGCTGGAACGCAGCCAGTGGGTCATCGACCATTACGACATGGAGTTCGACTGGCATCTCGGTTTTGCGCACTATCTACGAGGACGAATCCGGGAGGGCCAGTCCGATGTGGCCGGGGCCAGGAAAGACTATCGCTCCGTGGTGAAATTGGACAACAAGACCTATGTTGTCGCGCAAGCCCAAGCCGCCCTGGCTCACTTGGGCAAGTGAGCGGTCGATTGCGGTTTATTGCCAGAGGACCGGGCCGTTCAAGGTGGCGGGCCATCAAGGTTGTAGGTTGCGGCCAGGCGATGGTAAAATCATACCGCCACTCAGGCGTGCGTGCGTGGCCTTGGGCGGATTCATCCCGTCTATACTGGCCTCGGATCGCGCAATTATTCATACTAAC
>JADFNF010000125.1 GCA_022563485.1 Fidelibacterota bacterium
AGCGTTTAGGCGCAACCGTAGGCTGTGTTGCGCTTAATGGTTTGTTATTTCTGGGGTTACACTCTGAGCAGCGTCCTGGGAGGCGGTCATCTTCCCCGGTGCTGAGGTGTCAATACCCTTATCGGCAGTTTTGACCAAAGTTTTAGCTATGTCTGAATCAATTAACTTAACAGACGTTTTAAACCCGTTTAATTTCGCCCCGCGATCTGGGCGTGTTGAGCGGGGTGCGCGCACAGGCTCCGAGGGGAATCAAGCCAACAACCGCATTTCCTCCAATCGGGGGCGCGGGGACAGTCCGGCAAGTTCTAACCGCCCGCAGCCAGCCGTTCTGGTGGAATTGGGCCAAGGCGGGCAGGCATCGACCGGGGCTGGGACCGTTGAACCCGGCGCAACGCAGCCCGGCGCCATCACTCCCCGGCAGCAGTTGACCCAGTCGCTGAGATCGCTCACGACCCCTGCGCCGCCCAGCGGATCGACCGGCGGGGTGGTGACTATACCGGTGGGTTTGAACCCGGTGGCAAGACCCGCCTCCGGTGGGGTCAGGTTACAACGGGCCCAGGGACCCCGGATCGGTGTGCCGGCCGCCATTGACTCCGGAGATACGGGCTCCCGGCGCAACGTGCCATTGGCCGCCAGTTTCGCAGAGACCGCCCTGGGGAATACGCCCGGAGCGCGCGAGGATATCCTCGCCCCTGCCGCACGACCCGTTCCATCTGCCGATGCGTCACCTGTGTCCCGGCGGTTTACCTTGGGTGGCAACGGTCCGGCCCGGCAAGGCATCACCGCTCCCGAAATTCAACCGGCTCAGGGAGCCATTGGCGGGATTCAGGAGCGAACCACCAATCCTGGGCCTGCATTCGGACCGGCGGCACGGGTGGTCGATCGATTGAGTAACCCTGGTCCGGGAGGTTCAGGTGGAGGGGCTTTGAACGCGCCCCGCATTGAAAATGCCGGGCCGGCCATTGGCGGTGTGGGGGATGGCCCAGGTCTGACCGGCAGACAAAATTTGGGAGCTGGCATCAGCCCGGGTATACCGGCGAATCGCGGGGCAAATCCGGAGCGGGGAGGCATCACGCCTATCCTGACGCCCCGGACACCAGGGCAAATTACCCCGGAGACGCCTCGCGGCGGCCTGGAATTGGCTACGATCACTAATGCTAATGCAGAGGCGCCCACCATTAACCGAGCGGCTGATGAGACGGGCCCGGCCAGCGCCGCCGTCGCCACCGATCTGGGGTTGGATGCGGACAACATTCCCGGCCTGGCGCCCCGGACGCCGGCGCAGATAGCCGCAGATGCGCCGCTTAACGGCCAGGAGGGGGCCGCGACCATTAATGCCGGTATCCCCGACGCTGCCCAAAGGCAAACGCCCGATGCGGTTGGACCGGCCAGTGCCGCCGTCGCTACCGATCTGGATTTGGGGGCGGACAATATTCCGGCCCTAGCGCCCCGGACGCCCAGGGAAATAGCTGCGGACGCGCCTCGTGGGGACCCGGAGGGAGCCGCAGTGATTTCCCCTGATACGGTCCTTGCAGGAACGGGTGGTAGCGCCAACCTGCTCATAGGACTTGAGAACGAATTGGATTTGGAGGGCGCCATTGTGCGTCTCACCCCGGAAGCCCCCGGGGATGTTGCCGAGACCGCTGTACCCCTTCCCGGGTTGCCTGAAGAAGAGACCCCCGGCATTGCCACGTCACTTGCTCGTGAGGACGAGGAATTATTTGAGGCAATCCGGGCACCCGCCGCCGTAGGCGCCGATCGGGAACTGAGAAATGCAGGGGAGAATCCCCAGACTATTGGGGCAGCGGCTGAGGAGGCGTTTCGCGCTCCCCAGGGACCAGCGGAAGCAACTGGGCCCGTTCAGACAAATACCGTACCCCCGGAACGGCTTGCAGGACCGGAACCAGTCGAAGCCGACGACCGTGAGCCTGAAGCGACCGAGCGGGCCAATAATCCCGAGGTAGCTCCTCCCACCACTGCTGTTGCCGAAGGACCGGCACCGGCGCCGGCACCTGAACCGGAAGCGCTGACCGCAGCTCCGGACAATCCGGCAGACCTTGCGGCTGAACCCCCCGCTCCGATCCCTGGCGCCCGGCCGGATGAGAACTCTCCTGCAGGGCAGGAGGCGCTGGTAGCGCGGGCCGTGGCAGCCTTCGAGGCTCAGCAATTTGAAGGGCGCTCCAACGAGCCGGTTGAAACCAGAGCCCTGGAAGAGTTGTTTATCTAGCGATTACCTAACCGGTGCTTTTCGTCCCATCCCTGATATATGCAAAACAGTGGCCGCCCGGGGCTTCCCAGGCAACCCTGACCCAGCCCAGCAGACCCGCGCGTTAAGCACCTGGCCTTAAGCTGGATAGAGCCGGGGCTGATGGATGTAACTTCCAACCATGCCGGGTGCCACGGGTGCTAGACATCGCAACTTCATGGTCTGTCTTGGCGCGTTCTGGATGGGGTTCGTCGGACTCATCTGGGGGCCGACGCCGTGTGTTGCCGCGGCTCAGCAAGGTAACCGGAACCCCGTCAGTTTCAGACGGACATTCGGTGGTCCCGGTCTCGATGAAGGCAATGCAGTTCTGCAGACCCGGGATGGAGGCTACATCACCACCGGGGTGACGGCCTCTTCCGGCACCGGGGCCCGCAACATGTGGCTCCTCAAAGTCGATGCCACCGGCCAACAGCTGTGGAGCAGGAGTTTCGGTTCAAGCGAATATTCAGGGGGGGAGTCGATTCAGGAAACCGTTGACGGCGGTTACATCATTGTCGGCTCCCGCTTGAGCGCCCGACCCACCGACTACGACATACTCCTGATCAAAACCGACGACAAGGGGCGCGAACTCTGGACCCGTACCTTCGGCGGAAAGGGCTGGGACTGGGGAAGCTTTGTGCGCCAAACGCCCGATGGCGGTTATGTCATTACCGGCTGGACCGATTCCTACGGCGCGGGGGCTGGCGACCTCTGGCTTATCAAGACCGATGCCGCGGGTGTAAAAGAGTGGGACCGCACCTACGGGGGCATAGACAACGATCAGGGCAATTGTGTACAGCCGACTTCCGATGGAGGGTACATCGTCACCGGCACCACCACGTCCTACAGCATCGGCCAGGACGATCTCTGGCTACTCAAAACGGACGCCACGGGCAACGTGCAATGGATGCGCACCTTCGGCGGCAGTGGTTCTGACGAGGGCCAATATGTCCAGCAGACCGGGGATGGCGGGTATATTGTTGTCGGTTCCACCACCTCCTTCGGTTCCGGCGACAGTGATGTGTGGATCATCAGGCTTGGGGTGGACGGTGATGTGGCCTGGACCCGGACCCTGGGCGGTACGGAATGGGACTGGGGGAGCGCCGTTGTACAGGTGGGCGATGATGGTTTTATCATGGCTGGATCGACTTTTTCAAACGGCGCCGGTGAAAGCGACGTCTGGTTGATCAGAATCGATGCCGATGGCCATGAAGACTGGAGCCGGACCTTTGGTGGTCCGAACCTGGATTTTGGCCTTGGGTTGGAACTGACTGCAGATGGAGGGTTTATTATAGCCGGACAGACCCATTCCTACGGGGCCGGGAAGAGTGATCTGTGGCTCATCAAGACCAATGCTGAGGGAGAGGTGGTCGATCAGGACAACATGGATTAGACTGAGGGGCGGGACCGATGACAGGTGTGTGGTGCGATCGAGATGGGGATTTATATGTACGGACGGGGGCAGCGGAGTGAGAAGTATGGCCGTTATCAATCAGAAGGGTGGGAGTGGCAAAACCACGACCTGTGTCAACCTGTCGGCCGCCCTGGGGGAGCGGGGCCGGCGGGTGTTGGTGATCGATATGGACCCGCAGGCTTCGGCCACCAGTTGGTACAATATCAAGGACCCCGGTCGCGGGGTCACGGAGATTTTCATTAGCGACCAGCCCCTGTTGGAGCTGGTGCGTGCGACCGAAGTCATGGGGGTAACGATTGTCCCCGCCTCGGCCTGGCTTTCCGGGGCGGAGAAGGCCCTCAGATGGGAAAGCGAGGCCTTGCTACGCTTCCGAAACAGCGTCAAAGCCTTACCCGCCGGGCAGTGGGACTACCTCATCGTGGACTGTGCGCCCACTCTGGGCATCCTCACGGCCAACGCCTTGATCGCTGTCCAGGAGGTGCTCATTCCCGTCGAGGCCCACCACCTGGCACTGCCGGGAGTCGACC
Source organism: Fidelibacterota bacterium (assembly GCA_022563485.1). Lineage (GTDB taxonomy): Bacteria > Fidelibacterota > Marinisomatia > SCGC-AAA003-L08 > TS1B11 > JADFNF01. Next base: position 4,187 of record JADFNF010000125.1, read on the forward strand.
GGGTGATCGCCTCGGTGGATACACTCCGGGCCAACCTCAACCCTCAGCTGGAGATTACGTTGATACTCCCTTGCAGGGTCGATCCGAGGACGCGCCATTGCCGGGAGGTGGTCCGGGAACTGCGGAGCCGTTTCGGTAACCTGGTTTCCAAGGTGGAGATTCGAGAGAACGTGCGCCTGGCCGAAGCGCCATCCAAAGGGCTGCCCATCACCCTGTATGATAGCAACAGCCACGGCGCCCAGGATTACCGGGAGCTGGCGGAGGAAATCATCGCTGCCGAGAATGGACGGGTTTAGGTCCCCGGTCCCGGCCAGCGCACGCGAGCTGGCAACAGCTCGTTCAATGTGGTTACCTGTCAGGGGCGGGCTTATGCTGGCCCTGGGCATTTTCACGAGTTTCACGTGTAAATCCCGATTTGAACTGATCACGACCTACGAGACCACCTTCTTCCAGACGCCGGTGACTCTAAACCTGGCCATGGAAAATCGGGATGGGCTGGAGTTGGCGGCTGGATTGGCAATCACCGAGATTCGACGGTTGGAGCAGCTCTTTAATCCGGTGAACGGGGTCGGCGGCCTCGCCCAACTCAATGAGACCCGAACCTCCAGCACTGTTGAACTGGTCCAACTTCTCGCCCGGGCACAACGGGTGGCAGAGTGGACCGGGGGAGCTTTGAATATCTTTATGGGCTACCTGGAACTGGTTTACGGTTTTTACGATCTGATTCCCTATCCACCGGATAGAGAGGAACTCCACGAGGTCATGCTGTCCCTACATCGGGCCAGCGTCGAGTTCATGCCGCAACGTTCCCAGGCGCGCCTACCCGATGACGCCTATAATATCTCGCTGGCCGGCATCCAGGAAGGGTATACCGCCGATCAGGCCCTGGCCTACCTGTCCATGTCGGGGGTACCCAATGCCCAAGTGCAGGTGGGATCGCAGATTGCCTGCGGCGGGTCACCGACGGGCCTCGGCTGGCCCATCGACGTGCTGGCACCTGACTCAGATGACCGGGTTGCGCGGTTGTATGTTCAATACAGAGGCATCGCCACCGCTTCGGTCCGGGATCAGGCCTACACCTACCGGAATATCACGTACTACAATCATTTGGATCCATCGACAGGACGCCCGGCCAGGCGCCTCAGCAGTGTGACGGTTATCGCCCCATCCTGCGAGTTTGCGGCTGCGTTGGCCAGGGGGATTTTTGTCATGGAGCCCGAGGAAGGTCTGCAGCTGCTCAACGATTTGCCTCAAGTTGATGGCGTGCTGCTCGGCGCCGACGGACAGGTGAGGATGTCGGACAGCCTGTTCATCTGGATGGGGGGCTAGCTCGATGCCTCTGCATCCGGTGTTGGTGCATTTCCCGATTGCCTGTGCGGCCGTGGCGGGCCTGTTCCAACTTTTGGCGGTGATCTTTCGGCGACCGTCCCTGACCCTCCCGGCCGTGTTGACCCTGGGCCTAGGGGCCATCATGGGCCTCGCCGCTGCCGTCACCGGCACGGCCCAGGAAGAGGTGGTGGGCCAGCTACCGGGTATCCATGATTCCCTGGAGCTGCATGAGACGCTCGGTAACATTACCACCTGGCTAATGGGGCTCGGAAGTTTGGTATTCATCTATCTCCATCTGAAGGGCAAGCTCCATCCCTGGGTCTTTCTTTTGGCCCTCATTGCCCTCGCTACACTTGTTCAGGTGACCGGTCATTATGGCGGCATACTGGTGTACCAATTTGGCGCAGGAGTTAATCTGCCGGGTGAGGTTAATAGCATCAATGCTTTGCCATGACCAGGCCACAACGGGGTGGGGGTCCCCGACACCATAGCCCCAACCCGCCGGCCTTGGGAGACCCTGGCCGACTATCTTATAGGGGGAGATTAGTCCACGTCATGGAGGGCCGCCGGTGAAGATCGCTGTCTTCGAAGGGGGCTATGACCGGAACTTCGGGTACTTGATCTGGTGCCCCGGAAGCCGGAGGGCCGCTCTCATCGATGCAGCAACGGAGGTGGCGCCGATCCAGGCGGCCCTCCAGGAACGGGGCCTCAAACTGACTTATCTGCTGTTGACGCACACCCACGGAGATCACCTGGCCTATCTCGAAGATTGGGT
>JADFNF010000126.1 GCA_022563485.1 Fidelibacterota bacterium
ACACGCGGTACTCCTTCATCGCTGGCCTCATCACCGCCAACAACCCCATGGGCGTGCACCACGCCTGGGGCCGCACCTACAAGGACCTGTACCAGCGCTACAAGACCATGCAGGGCTTCAAGCAGCGCTACCAGAACGGCTTCGACGGCCAGGGCCTCTGGATAGAGGTGGAGGTGGAGCGGGCGCTGGGCTTCAACTCCAAGCGGGACATCGAGGCCTACGGCATCGACCGCTTCGTGGAGCTGTGCAAGGAGCGGGTGCGCAAGTTCGCCGCCGTCCAGACGGAGCAGTCCATACGCCTGGGCTACTGGATGGACTGGGACAACTCCTACTACACCATGTCCGATGAAAACAATTACACCATTTGGGGCTTTCTCAAAAAGGTCCATGAGCGCGGTTGGTTGAACAAGGGTGAGGATGCTGTGCCGTGGTGCCCGCGTTGCGGGACCGGCATCAGCCAGCACGAGATGTCAGAGGGCTACAAGGACATCGATGACAAATCCATCTATGTGCTCCTCCCCCTTCAGGGACGTGACAATGAATACCTGGTCGTATGGACCACCACCCCCTGGACTCTCCCGGCCAATGTGGCCGCCGCGGTGGGGCCTGAGCTGGACTACGTGGCCCTGGAGGAAGATGGCTCCATCCTCTATCTGCTGGCCGACGCGATCCCCCGTATATTTGGCAAACGGTATCAACCCACCGTTCATCGACGCCTCAAAGGGGCCGAACTGGTGGGCCTCATCTACCGGGGGCCCTTCGATGAACTGGCGGCGCTGGCGGGCATCGAGCACCGGGTGATACCGTGGAAAGAGGTGAGCGCCGACGAAGGTTCGGGCATTGTGCACATCGCTACGGGCTGCGGCAAGGATGACTTTGACCTGGGGCGGCTCCACGATCTGCCGGTGATTGCCCCGGTGGATGACGGGGGCCTTTATGTGGCTGGCTTCGACTGGCTCACCGGGAAGCCGGCTCTGGAGGTAGCCGAACCGATCATTGCCAACCTCAAGGAGAAAGACCTGCTGCTCAAGCAGGAGCTGTATCGCCACCGGTACCCTCATTGTTGGCGTTGCAAGACCAAGCTGATCTACCGGGTGGTGAACGGGTGGTATATCTCCATGGACGGCCCCTCCGAGGGACAGACGGGGCTGCGCCACCAGATTATGGAGGTGGCCAAGCAGATCCACTGGATGCCCGGCTTCGGCCTCGACCGGGAGCTGGACTGGCTGAAGAACATGGCCGATTGGATGATCTCCAAGAAACGCTACTGGGGCCTGGCCCTGCCGATCTATGAATGTGACGCCTGCGGCGCCCTGGAGGTCATGGGCTCCAAGGAGGAACTCAAGGAACGGGCTGTGGAAGGTTGGGACCAGTTTGACGGCCATACCCCCCATCGTCCCTGGATTGACGCGGTTAAAATCGGTTGCAAGCAATGCGGCGCGGCGGTGACCCGCATCACGGACGTGGGCAGCCCATGGCTGGATGCCGGCATCGTCCCCTTCTCCACCCTCCATTACCATGATGACCGTGACTACTGGGACCGGTGGTTCCCCGCCGACTTTATCACCGAGTCGTTCCCCGGCCAGTTTCGTAACTGGTTCTACTCCCTGCTGGCCATGAGCACTGTGCTGGAGAACCGGCCACCTTTCAAGCGGGTGCTGGGCCACGCGCTGGTCAAAGATGAGCAGGGAAAGGATATGCACAAGTCCGACGGCAATGCCATCTGGTTCGATGACGCCGCGGAGAAGATGGGGGTGGATGTCCTGCGCTGGATGTATGCCGCCCAAAACCCGGAGCAAAACCTCCTGTTCGGCTATGGCCGAGCCGACGATATTCGCAAGAAACTGCTCACCTTGTGGCACAGCTACAGCTTCTTTGTCACCTACGCATCCCTGGACCGGTTCAACCCCCTCAAAGGGACGATACCCCCTGACCAGCGGCCGGAGATCGACCGCTGGTTGATCGCGAAAACCCAGCGGCTCATCAAGACCGCCGTGGCCGCCTACGAGGATTATCGATCCGACCGCTTGATGCGCGCCGTGAATGACTATCTGGACGATCTGTCCAATTGGTACATTCGTCGTAACCGCCGCCGATTCTGGAAGAGCGCCAACGACAGCGACAAACTGGCCGCCTACGCCACCCTGCATGAGGCGCTGGTTACCTTTACCAAACTGATCGCCCCGGTGGCGCCGTTCGTCTCAGAATCCATCTACCGGAACCTGGTATGCACCTTCGATGAGCAGGCTCCCCAAAGCGTCCACCTGTGCGACTTTCCAAGGTATGAAGCCGATTTGGCGGATGATGCTCTGCTCATGGAGATCGACAACGTCATTCGCGTGGTGGCCCTGGGTCGCTCCGCTCGAAACAAGGCCAACATCAAGATCCGCCAGCCGTTGCAGGAGGTCGTTGTCAGCGGTGAGGAGTCGCTGCTGGCGGACGTGGAGAAAAATCGGGACCAGCTGCTTGAGGAGCTCAACATCAAGGTGCTCAGGACCGATTCGTCGCCTGCACAGCTGCTCCGTTTTGACATCAAGCCCAACTTGGCCCTGTTGGGACCCAAGTTTGGCCAAGACTTGGGGAAGGTGCGCCAGGCGCTGACTGATCTGCCCCTGGAGGAGACCCTGGCCAAGTGGAACCGTCGGGAAGCGATTGAGATCAGTTTCGACGGCCGGTCCGTCGCGTTGGCGCCGGAGGAAATCCTGGTGGAGCAGGAGGGGATTCCCCCTTACGCCGTGGCCTCATCCAAGGATGTGGTGGTGGGCATCAACACGGAGTTGACCGAGGACCTAATCCATGAGGGTACGGTGCGTGACCTGATCCGCCAGGTACAGAACATGCGCAAAGAGGCCGACCTGAAGGTGGAAGATCGTATCGTGGTAGGTGTTTCGGGTGACGGTCACGTGGCAAAATCTCTGGATCAATTCCAGGATTATTTCCTGGCTGAGGTGTTGGGGACCGGATTATTTCCCGATCTGGACCAACCGGAACACCAAAAAGTCGTAAATTTGAACGGTACAAAGGTGAGCATTCACATTTCCCGGGCGTAATGAATTGAGGTCTGTTGTGACGAAGAAGAAAAAATGGTCCCAGCGGGAATTGGATTACTTCAGAGGGCAAATCCTGGAGAAGCGGCGTACGCTGCTGGCGAAAATGGGTGAGCTGAAGGAGAACACCCAAATTGCCAACGAGTCGTCGGCAACGGGCGACTCCACCTATGCCTATCATATGGCCGACGCAGGGACCGACCAGGGGGAACGGGAAAAGGCTTACTACTGGCTCGCGCGCGAGAATAATTATCTGCGATACATCGAGCGATCCCTCGAAATGATCGATGAGGGCACCTTTGGCATTTGCCAGACCTGTGGTGATTTAATCAGCAAAGAACGTTTGGAGGAAGTCCCGCACACCAGCAGTTGCTTCACCTGTAAGACGAACAACGCAGCCAAGCCAGCCAACTAAGCTGCATGTGGGCATTGGTCACCACCGCCGTTGTCGTTGTACTGGATCAGGTCTCTAAACATCTGGTGCGCCAACACCTCGATCTGCACCGGTCCATCTCTGTTCTTGGAAACTTCTTTAGGCTCACCTACGTAGAAAATAGTGGCATCGCTTTTGGAATCGATGTCGGTGGCACATTACCGCTCTTTACCGGACTGTCCATACTGGCCATCGGTTTCATTTTCACCTATCTGTACCGAGAGCGATCAAGCCACTTAGCCGTGCGTGTTTCCCTGGCCCTGATCCTGGGTGGGGCCGTCGGCAATCTCATCGACCGGATCATTTTCGGCCAGGTGGCGGATTTCCTGGACTTCGGGTTGGGCGCCTATCGGTTTTTCGTCTTCAACCTGGCCGACACCGCCGTAACCATAGGTGTTACCATCTATTTGACCCTGACCATCCTCATCATTCCTCGCATGCAACCGGTGGAGGCGGAGAGCAGCTAACGTGGGGTCCCCAACCCATTTTAGGGTCAATGCCGCCTGGGCCCGTCTGGACCACTTTTTGGCAGCCCGTTTGGCGGGACTTAGCCGCACACGCATTCAGGTTCTGATCAAGACGGGCCGGGTACGGATAGACGGAACCAGCATCGTGAAGGCCCGGGAACCACTGTCGGGCGGGGAGCACATTCAGGTCGATCTCCCGGCGACTCGGGAACCGGCCCACCCTGAACCGGAGGATCTGGCCCTCGATATCCTCTACGAGGATGATCAGCTCGTTGTGCTGAGCAAACCGGCCGGCATGGTGACCCATCCCGGTCACGGTATCCAAAGCGGCACCCTGGTCAACGCACTGGTCGGCCGTTTCGACCAGCTTTCTGCGCGCAACGGCGATGAGCGTCCCGGCATTGTTCACCGGCTGGACAAGGGAACCTCCGGTGTGATGGTGGTGGCCAAGACCGATGTGGCCCACCAGGCCCTGGCCAGCCAGTTCGAGGGGCGGGAGGTTAAAAAAACCTACCTTGCCCTGGTATGGGGCGCCCCCGCTGAAACCGGTGATATAGAGACTCGACTGATGCGTGATTCCCATAACCGGCTGGCATTCAAGACCTGTCTGACCGGCGGACGTCAGGCCGTGACGGCCTACAAAGTGCTCGAATATTACAACGGCTTCACCCTGTTGGAGGTTCGCCCCCGCACCGGTCGTACCCATCAGATTCGGGTACACCTGGCCCATTTGGGGTGCCCCGTTTTCGGCGATGATCTTTATGGGGGAGTGAAGCCGTCGGCCAACATCGCGCAGCGGCATCGCGGCATGGCCAGCCAGCTGGGCAGGGTGCTGCCGCGGCAGGCCCTTCACGCCTATCGATTGGAATTCACTCACCCTGCCAGAGCGCAGTTGATGAATTTTGAAGCGCCTCTGCCTAATGATTTTAAGGAAGCTCTCACGGTTCTGAAGCGGGATTCGCGTGCCTGAAAATAAACTGGAGTTGGCCAACTGCGCCCAGGACTTCCTCTGCTACCTGGAGGAGGAGCGCAGGTATTCGCCCCTGACGGTGAAGGCCTATCGCCGGGACTTGCAGGAGTTTGCCCGGTTTGTAGCTGAGTACGACCCCCGACAAACCCAGCAGCTCGAGTGCATCGACCGGCAGACCATCCGCCATTTCCTGGGATTTCTTCGGGAGCGGGGGCTGGGGGCCCGGTCCGTGGCCCGAGCCTTGGCGACGCTGAAATCATTTTTCAAATATCTGAACCGCGCCGAAGTGATCCCGGCCAATCCTGCCGCCGCCATCCTGACCCCGCGTACCCCCCGGCCCCTGCCCGAATTCCTGGCGGAGGATCAGGCCCTGCGACTCATGGACCTCCCTTCGGAGGAATCCCTCATCGGGCTGCGGGACCGGGCCATCCTGGAGACGTTTTATGCCACCGGAATCCGGCTGGCCGAGCTCACGGCCCTGGCCGTAGGCGACGTCTCCTTCACCCGGCGTACCATTCGGGTGCTGGGGAAGGGTAACAAGGAGCGAGTGGTGGTGATCGGCCAGCCGGCCGGCCAGGCTTTGGGCCGTTACCTGGAGGCTCGGCGGCACAACGGGGAGCAGATCGACGACGGAAGCCCCCTGTTCTGCGGACGGGGCGGTAAATCGATCGCACAGCGGACGGTGCAGCTGCGGGTGAAGGGTTATATGCAGCAGGTGGCCGAAGCCCGGCACCTCAGTCCTCATCTCCTGCGGCACACGATGGCCACGCACCTGCTGGACCGGGGCGCGGACCTGATGGCCGTGAAGGACCTGCTGGGGCACGCCTCCCTTTCGTCGACCCAGATCTACACGCATGTGAAGATGGACCAGATGAAGAAGCTCTATCGTCAGGCCCATCCGCACGCCACCTCACAAAAAGGATAAACTATGCCATGCACAATGATCTGAAGGATATCGGCATAGTCACACCGGGAACCGTTCGACGGAACTGGCCCGTCACGCGCCTGGTGGAGGATACCCTGCGGCTGGATGGGGGCCGTATGGGTCCCCAGGGGGCAGTGATGATCGACACCGGGAAGTATACCGGACGATCGCCCAACGACCGCTACATCGTTGATGAGCCGTCCTCCAGAGATCATATCGGGTGGGGCGCGGTGAACAAAAAGGTGAGTGAAGAGGTGTTCAACGGCCTATATCAAAAGGTCCTGGATTACTACAACAGCGACCCGGACGGCCAGGGGATCTATCTGTTTGAGGGCCTGCCCGGCGTCGATCCGGCTATCTTGAAGCCCCGTGACACGTGGCTGGACCCGCAGGCTTATGATGCCGCCGCCCGCCTATTGGCCGAAAA
>JADFNF010000127.1 GCA_022563485.1 Fidelibacterota bacterium
CCATAGCTAAATAGTTTAATGAAGATGAGCAGTTGGCGGCACTTTCCCAGAATTCGGGTACGGCCTTGGCTAAATAATAATAACCATCGCTATCGGTCCTGGTTGAATCCCATATTTGGGAGTACAGCGTAAGGTTCGAGTTATATGTTGTTGTCCCAATCCAAATGTTACTTAGCTGAGCATCACCGCTGATGACTATTTGACCCTCCAAACCGGCGAATCTTGTTTGAGGATCACCGGGGCAAGCCCAAAGCAGGACCATCGAAAACAATAGAAGCAGACGAGTGAGATTAAAGAATTTAAAGCATCGAAATAAATTTATATTGGAAGCTATCATAATACTAATGAGTATCAGATTAAAACCAAGTATGATAAGAAAAATGAAGGAATATGTCAAGCGTTATTTTGCGGTCCCGCCAGCACGCCTGGGGTAGGACTGCACGCACGATTTGGTGGATAGCTGGAATGGGGGCTGAGGCTGCCAATGGCCCAGTTGCCCTTCGCCCCATACGCTACCTGCGCCAGGGCCACTGCCACTTTCCCCTAAGCCCCAGCTTCCCCCTTCCCCCCTGCCCGCCGCTGGTGGTATATTCAGCGTCGCTTTTCGGCCCATTGATTTATTAGAGGGTACCAGAGGATTATGAGCAGATACTGTCAGGTGACCGGCCGGGGGCCGTCCTTCGGGAATAACGTGAGCCACGCCCATAACAAGACTCGCCGCCGGTTTGACCTCAACCTATTCCGTAAGCGGTTCTGGCTGGACGAGGAAAACCGCTGGATCAGCCTGCGCGTCTCGGCCAAGGGGCTGCGCATTATCGACAAGAAGGGGATTGCAACCGTACTGCGAGAGCTGCGCGCCAGGGGGGAACCGGTCTAGCCGTTCCGCACCGATCCTTTTGAGCTGACCGCCCACAGGCTCAGGGGAATAAATAACTAGCGCAACGCCCCCCCGTTCAGGTGAACGGGGGGGCGTTTTAGCGGAAGCGCCCTCCCCATCAGGCGGAGGGTTGAGCTGCTGGTCAGGATGAATATCTTGAGCGGAGGACCGCCGGCACCTCCAGATCCTCACCATAGGCCACCTTATCATCAGCGGCGCTATCGCCGTGGGTGATGTCGAAGCTGCCCAGGGTCGTTGGTTGACCCAGGCGGGAAGGGTCATCCACCTTCCGTCCCCCGCCCAAGTCGGCGCCCTCCTCCTGCAATCGCCGGCGGGACGCGGCCTCCATCAGGTTGTGGTTGTCCTCCCGATTGAAGCCGGTGGCGATGACGGTTACCCGGAACTCATCGGTGAGGTCCTTATCGATGACGGCGCCGAAGATGACGTTGGCGTCCGGCCCGGCCTCCTCGTTGATGATGGAGGCGGCATCGTTCACCTCATGGAGGGTCATGGTGGGATCCCCCGTGACGTTCACCAACAGCCCCCGGGCCCCCTGGATGTGACAGTCCTGCAGCAGGGGGGAGGAGATGGCTTGCTGAGCTGCCAGGATGGCGCGCTCTTCCCCTTGACCGATACCGGTGCCCATGATGGCATCGCCCATGTTAAGCATCACCGTGCGGATGTCGGCGAAGTCCAGGTTCATCAGGCCATGGATGTTGATGAGGTCGGAGATGCCCCGGGTGGCCTGGTGCAGGATACTATCGGCCAGTTTGAGGGCGTCGGCGAAACTGGTGCCCGGGTCGGTGATGCGCATGAGTGTCTCATTGGGGATCACCAGAGTTGTATCGCAATACTTGCGCATCTCGGCGATTCCCACCTCGGCGCGGTTGGCCCGGAGCCTACCCTCAAATATAAACGGACGGGTCACGATTCCGACAGTAAGGATCCCCAAATTCTTGGCAATCCGAGCGATACTCGGCGCTGCCCCGGTCCCGGTCCCCCCACCCATCCCGGCGGTAATGAAGACCATATCGGCCCCCGTAAGGGCCTTTTCGATCACCACATGGTCTTCCTCCATGGCCTGGCGGCCGACGTCAATATCGGCGCCGGCACCCAACCCCTTGGTAAGGGTTTTACCAATCTGGAGTTTAATCTCCGCCAAGTTGTTTTCCAGATCCTGGGCGTCAGTATTTACGGCAATAAATTCCACGCCGATCAGTTTATCCTCGATCATGCGGTTGATAGCATTGCCCCCGGCACCACCTACACCCAGCACCTTTATTTTAGCCTTCAGCGAGGCAAGATCATCGAATTCAAAGAACATGGTGGATCTCCTCTCATCGATTAAAACAGTTCCCTGAAGAAGTCCTTGACCTGGGTTCCCAGGCCCCTAATCAACAGGCTCATGCCCCCCGGACGTTTGGGGACTCCATACTTATCTTCGTGCTCCAATCCATATAGCAGCAACCCCGTGACGGTCGCGAACTCCGGTGAGCTGGCCATATCCTTCAACCCGTCCACATGCATGGGATAGCCGATCTTGATGTCGGCGTTGAATACCTCCCCGGCCTTTTCCTCCATCTCTTTGAGCAGGGTGCCACCGCCAGTGAGGACCGCACCGAAAGTGAGCTTATCACCTACCTCACTCTTGCGGATTTCGTTCCGGCAAAGCGACAAAATTTCATCCAGTCGCGGCTCGATAATGGCCGATAGCCCCTTCTGCGTAGTGGCCTGTGGCTGGCGGCCCGCAATGCCATCAATGGTAATCTCCTCATTCTTCACCGTTGCCGGGAACTTTGCAAAGCCGTGGTTTTGCTTCAATTCTTCAGCATTCTGGAAGGTTGTATGGAGGATCTGGGCAATGTCGTTGGTCACCCGGTTGCCGCCGAAGGGAATGACGGCTGTATGCCGGACTCCACCATCATAGTAGACGATCATGTCCGTGGTACCGGCACCTATATCGATGAGGACCACGCCTTGCTCCTTTTCCGTATCCTCCAGGACAGCATGGGCCGACGCCAGAGGCGCCAGGACCAGTTCTTCCACATAGAGCCCGGCCGCCTCTACACAGCGTACCATGTTTTGGGCCGCGGAGCTGACGATCGTCACCAGATGGACCCGTGCCTCAAGACGATGACCGATATGCCCCAGAGGATCCTTGATCCCCTCTTGCTGGTCCACCTTGAACTCCTGGGGCAGCACATGAAGGATCTCCCGCTCGGCGGGTAGAGTAATAGCCTTGGCCTGTTCGAGGACCCGCTCCACGTCGTCCTCGGTAATTTCCTGGGTGCTCGGAATGCGCGATTCTCCGCGGCTCACGGTAATGACACCGGCATTATTCATGCTGCGGATCTGCTCACCTGACAGGGCCACATAGACCCGGTCCATCTTCACATCGGCCTGGGTCTCGGCCTCCTCCACCGCCGCCTCGATTGAAGCGATGGTCTCCTTTACATTGATGACCATCCCCTTGCGGATACCGGTGGATGAGGCACAACCCACCCCCAGCAAGGCCAACCGGCCCTGGTCATCCACCTGGGCGATGACGGCGGCTACCTTGGTGGTTCCTACGTCCAGGCCGGAAATCAATCTCGGTTGGGTTTCGTGAGTCGTCATGATCTCAAACTCGTTCCCTTACAACTACTTGTCGCTTATAACGCAGATCGATATAGGTGTAATCCATCAGGCTGCGCTTGCCCATGACAGTCAGCAGAAAGGCATCCAACAAGGCGATACGCTGCTCAAGGTCATGATCTCCCAACCGGATGGCAGTGGAATGATCCATCAGGAACAAGGTAATGCCGGCACCATCGTCAAATACGATTTCGCTGAGTTCCTGGTATAAACTTGGGAAGGAGGCGTGAATGTATCGAAGGATCTTCCAAGCCTGGTTCAGCTGGGTATGCCCCGCGACATTACCGGCCTCCAGACCACTCAGGGCTGTCTCTATACCGGCAACCGTGGGTAATTCCAACTCGAAGCGCCCATGGGGCAGAGAGAGGGTTTCACCCTCGCTAGTCAGGACAAAATACTCCGTGGCTGCCACGTAGGCCAATGGCTGATTCTCTACCAGGTCCACGAAAAGCGTATGGGGAAACCGGCGTCCCAGGCGCACGCCGTGGACGTAGTTTAAGGCTTCCAGACGCGACTGGAGGGCCGGTAGGTCGATCTCGAAGACGCTCCCGGTGAGGGGCAGGGCCAGGGCCTCAATCACCTCGGCCCGGGTTAAAATGTGGTTGCCCCGGACCTCGATCCGGCGCAGGTCAAAAAGGGCTATCTCGCGAGCATAGCTGATGGCGCCCCTGAATAACAACCCACCGACGCCTATGACAGCTACGAGGGTCAGGACCGGCCGGCTCCATCTTCGCAGGCCAGTTAATAGTGACAAGCTGCTATGAACCAAGTCCGGCCTCCTCCCAATATTGGGGTGGGAATCCCAATGTTCTGATTTCCAACTCAAGCTGGACACCAAACTGCTGCTTGATCGTCCTGGCAGCCAATTTGACCAGGAAGGCTACATCTTCCGCGGTGGCTCTATGGTGGTTGAGAATAAAGTTGGCGTGTTTGATGGATATCTCGGCATCGCCGCGCCGGGTCCCTTTGAGTCCGGCCTGATCAATGAGCCGGCCGGCGGCCAGATCGGCCGACGGGTTCTTGAACACACTACCCGCCGACCTGAATTTCAGCGGCTGCCGGGCCTTGCGCTCAGCCGATGCCCTCCTTCGCCGCGTGGAAATTTTGTCCGCCGACCCCATCGGGAAGTGAAATTCTGCCGCTATGATGATTTCGTCAGGTTTGAAACTGGAATGGCGATAACTGAATACCAGGTCTGCCCGCCTATAAATCTTTTCCTCCCCTTTGGAGGTCAGTACGCGGACCTGTTGGAGATAGGTGGATATTTCACCCCCGAAGGCGCCGGCATTCATAATCAAGGCTCCGCCCACCGTACCCGGTACGCCGACGAGACTCTCCATCCCGGTGAGGCCCTCGTTGAGGCAGCGGCGCACCATATGGCCCAACATCACCCCGGCTTCGGCGACGATGGCACCGCTGTTCATCTGGAAGGCCTTCAGGGCTCCGGCCAGCGAAATCACCAGGCCCGCCACACCGGCATCGCTCACCAGGCAATTGCTCCCGGAACCGATGAAGTGAACGGGAAGCCCTTCAGCAAAGGCGAACCGAAGTAGATCGGCGAGTTCCTGTTGATTCGCTGGGCGGGCAAAAACCTCGGCGGGACCGCCAATGCCGTAGGTGGTATGGCGGCTGAGGGGCTCATCCGGCAGAACCGTTCCCTTGGGCAGCAAGTTGATGATCGCCGTCATTTGATGCCGCTGATTTTCCGGTAAGCCGAGCGAATTTTCTGATTATACTGGGTGATGTCTCCAGCGCCCATGGTCAGGACCATGTCTCCGGGACGGATCAGCTGGGCCACGATATCGGGCAGATCCTCAATATTCTGCGTATAGTGCACCTGCTTGTGGCCGATATTGATGGTGTCGCGGGCAATGAGTTCGCCCGTGATGTTTTCGATGGGCTCCTCCCGGGCCGGGTAGATATCGGTGACGACCAGCACATCACTGGCCAGAAAACTGCGGGCGAAATCCTCGTGAAAATCCCTGGTTCGGGTATACAGGTGGGGTTGAAAGACGGCCACCAACCGGCGATCCCAGCCTCCGCGAGCCGCGTTCAGTACGGCGGTCACTTCCTGCGGATGATGGGCATAGTCATCCACAAAAATCACGTCGTTGATGGTCTCCATCAACTCAAAGCGTCGATTCACGCCGGTGAACTGCGCCAATCCGGCGACCATATCCTCAAGGGAAACTTCCAGCTCGAGGCCGGTTGCAATGGCGGCCAGGGTGTTCAGGATATTGTGTTGCCCCGGTACTTGAAGGGTAACCTGGAGGGCGGCCTTACCGGAGATGACCAGTTCGAACTGGCTGCCCGATTCGTGGTAAGCCGGTTTACGGGCCTGGACATCTGCCTGAGGGGCCAAACCGAAGGTGGTGACGGGCCGATTCAGGTGGGGCAACAGCGCCTGGACATTGGGATCATCGAGGTAAGCGACCACCCGGCCATAAAAGGGTACGGCGTTGGCAAACTGGGTGAAGGCTGTGGTCAAATCCTCCAGGTTCCGGTAGCAGTCCAGGTGCTCAAGATCAATGTTATTGACCACCGCGATGGTGGGTCGCAGGGTGAGGAAACTGCGGTCAAATTCGTCGGCTTCCACCACGATGATGTCTCCCCGGCCCCGGCGGGAATTGGTCCCCAGACTCTTGACGATGCCGCCGATAATCATGGTGGGGTCACGGCGGGCGGAGGGGAGCCAGGCGCCG
>JADFNF010000128.1 GCA_022563485.1 Fidelibacterota bacterium
GGCACGAGCTTGCCGTCTTCGGTCTTACCGGGGCCCACTGCGATCACCTCACCGCGCTGGGGTTTTTCCTTGGCGGTGTCCGGGAGGAAGATTCCCCCTTTGGTGACATCCTCAGATTCCGCTGCCTTGACGACAACGCGATCATGAAGAGGTTTTAACTTCATTTGATCTCTCCTTTGACTTCGGTGATGTTTAAAAGTCTATATGTGAATAACGTGCATTGGGTGACCTGTCCAAACCGGGATATTCCCGCTCCGGGCAGCACCAAAGTTAGATCGATCCGTTATCAGAGGGAAAGGTTTTTTAGCACTCACAGGGTAGGAGTGCTAAAGGCGGGGGCCGGTGGCCGGGTTAAGGCGGTACCCCTCGGGGAATCCCGGTTACCCCGTGCTGCCGAAGCCGCCGGTCCCCCGGGTGGTGGTGGACAGCGCATCGGTGAGTTCATATTCGATGGGTGAACCGTCCATAGACACCAATTGAAACAGGCGGTCACCCCGGTGGACCGTGTAGGATACTCTTGATGTTGTCGCAGACGGCCATAATTTCGCCTCGGTAGCCCCCATCGATCAGGCCCACCGAGTTGGCCATGCGCAGGGGGGTCTTGGAAATAGATGACCGGGGCATGAGCAGGTAGGCCCTCCCATCGGCCGGCTCGCATTGGATGCCCAGCTTGATGGCCTTGGTTTCGCCAGCCTCAAAGGAAATATCCTCCAGCACAAACAGGTCCAATCCCGCATCACCGGCATGGTAGTGGCCGTGTTCGGCGTAGTGCCGGCGAGCAATTTCATTGAGGGGTTTAATATAAATCTTCATGAATGAGTCGGCCAATATTACGATCTGACTTTCATCGTTCAATAGCGAAAAAGAGCACCCACCACCAGGGGCCGGGCCGGTGTGGGAATAGATTGACTCCCAAGACCCCGTCCTGCGCACGGTCCTGCGCCAATCTTTATTCCGCCGGCTGTTGTGAATAACTTCAACGCACACATGACCCCGGACCATTCATTCTAATTAACGGGAAATCCATAGCATGGCCATGAAAACCAACGCGGACCTGGAGCGCCAGCCAGCGGTATCCCTGCTGGAGGAGCGGCTGAAAGCCGACGGCCTGCTCCGGCAGTTTGAGGATGAGAGGATTCCCGTCGTGGAGGTCGACAGTTTCCCCGATCTGGGCCGGATGGTAGCGCTCCGGTTTATCGAGTGGGTGCAACAGAATTCCGAGGGCGTGGTGAGTCTGCCTACGGGGAAGACACCGGAATACTTTATCCGGTGGACCAATCACATCCTTGAGAACTGGGCTGAACCGGACATCAGGAACCTGCGTGACACCTACGCCCTGGCTCCGGTCCGCCCCGAATTCTCCCGACTGCACTTTGTCCAGATCGATGAGTTTTTCCCCCTGCCCAGCGATCATCCCAATAGCTTCATCGCCTACATCAAGCGCCACTATTTGGAGCCCTGGGGGTTCAGCCCGGATCGTGCCCTCCTGATGGATTTTGACCGGCTGGACTGGCCCCAGGATTTGAGCGTCGAGGAACTCTTCCCCAGCCAGTTTATCGACCTGAGTCTGAGGACCCGCGCACCACAGAACGATACCGAGGTCATCCAACGTGATGCCATCTTCGCCCTGGATACATTTGCCATGGACTATGAAAGGCGGATTCGCGATCTGGGTGGCATCGGCTTCTTCCTGGGCGGGATTGGACCCGACGGCCACCTGGCCTTCAATGTCCGGGGGTCGGATTTTTTCTCAACAACCCGCTTGACCTACACCAACTTTGAGACCCAGGCCACCTCGGCCGCGGACCTGGGTGGGATCGAAATATCATCCAGGAAAGCCGTGATGACCATCGGCCTGGGGACCATCGCCTACAACCCCGGGGTGGTGGCCCTGGTCATGGCTGCCGGAGAGGCCAAGGCGGCCATCTTGTCCACCGCCATTACCGAGCCGGCAAGTATCTCGACGCCGGCCTCCATCCTCCAAAGGTTAACCCACGCCCGGATCTACATCACCCGGGGCGCCTCAGCGAAACTTCCCCGTCGCAGCCTTCACAAGTTTCGCCACCAGTCCACCTACAGCCCAGACGACATCGTCCAGGCCGCCATGGATCTGTCCATGACCTATAAGACCCCCATTGCCAGGCTTTCCGATCAACAGGTGGCCGACGACCCGTACTGCGAGGCTATCCTTTCCGCCAGGAGGTGGCGGGCGCCGGAATTAAAAGATGCTGCCCTGGAACAGATCATGACCCGTCTCAAAAAGGGCTCGGAAGAACTGGAGGATAAGCGCTTTCTGCACACGGGTCCCCACCACGACGACATTCTCCTGGGCTATCTGCCCTCCATCATCCATCAGGTGCGCTCGGCAAGCAACCACCATGAATTCGCAATCATGACCTCAGGCTTCACCTCTGTGCCGAACAACTTCATCCGACGCACCGTGCAGGATGCCCTCGACTATCTGGGGAAACGGAGTTTTGAGCGAAGTTGGTCAGCGGGCTATTTCGCGCTTCCCCACGAGCGGCTGCGAGTTGAGATCGCTCATGAATACCTCAATGGGGTCGTGTCCAACAATCGTGAAGCTCAACAATGCTGCCTTTCCAATCGCGTGATCCGGGCGGTCATGGATATCTACGACGAACGGCACGTCGCTGGCATCCGTGATCGCCTGGTGGATATCTTGAGCAATATTAACGCCGCTCATCCAGGGGCAAAAGACCCCAGCGATATCCAGACCCTCAAAGGGGTACTGAGGGAATTCGAGGAAGACTTGGTATGGGGGCACTACGGTTTCGACGCCCAATATATCCATCACCTCAGATTGGCGTTTTATCAGGGAGATTATTTCACGGAGGATCCTACTCGTATGGCCGATCTGCCTCCCATTCGGGAACTGTTCGCCAAAGTGAGGCCCCATGTCCTCACCCTGGCCTTCGATCCCGAGGCAAGCGGACCGGATACCCATTACAAGGTGCTACAGGCCATCACCGCCCACCTGCAGGAACTCCCGCCGGACGAGACCGACAACGTAGAGATTTGGGGTTACCGCAATGTATGGCACCGGTTCCACCCCGGCGAGGCCAATATGTACGTACCGGTATCCATCAATTCAATGGCTACAATGGACCATATCTTCAAGACCTGTTACCTGACCCAGCGGGACGCCTCATTTCCCAGCTACGAGCACAACGGCCCCTTCTCAGAACTGGTGCAGCGCATATTCGTCGAGCAGTATCAGATGTTGCGGACGGCCCTGGGTTCCGATTTCTGGCTCCAGAACGACAGTCCCCGATTGCGGGCCACCCAGGGGATCCTGTTCCTACGCAGCATGAAACTCGATGAACTCAAGGCCTCGGCTCGGTCACTCCGGGAGTCGGTGGCGCCGCCGGAAACCGATTGACCGGACCGGCCACTTGCCCCGTACCGGGCAAGGGATCGGCTCTGCTGCTCAGGTATTCGTTCTTCCAGCGGTACAGCAGTTCTACCCGGATGCCCAGGTTTCTGGCTACCCCGGCTGCCGTCTTGCCGCCTGGTTCTTTTCTCCGCCATCAAAGATGCCTCCGTTGCTCATTGAGCAAATCCATGACTTCTTACACTGTCCTCCAAAATGTAGCAAAATCACTTTTCACATATATCGGGGGCTGCCTGGCCCGTCATCTCGGATGGTCTCCTCGACATAACGTCCCGGGTCCAACGGGCCGCGGCGATGGGCGCTATCCACCTGGTAATTTGGCCGATACGTGGAGGTTTCCCCCAGAGGCATGGCTTGCACCGCGTTGATAGCCAGATTATTGAACACTTGAATGATCTCGATGTGAACGGCCCCCGGCCCCTCTTGGGCAAATTAGATCGCCTGCTGCCCGACGATCCCCCGACATTGATCGGGGATCAGCGTATCCAGTGGCGACCCCAGTGCCTCGTCCGCCCCGTAGCCGAAATTCCCCTCGGCCGCCTTGTTGAAGAGGACAATGTTATGTGCCAGGTCAATGGATATGAACCCTTCATAGGTCATATCCAATATCGATGGGAAGAGGGCCGCGCTCCCTGGCCGGGCCGTCGCGCGTAACCTCCCCTACTCGGCCCGAGATCGAATCTGCCGCTCGGCTATAGCTAAGCGGATATCCATCAGCGGAGGGTAAAGGGGAACACTGACAAAATCATCGATCCCCGCCGCCAGCAAGGGCTCCAGATCGACGGGCTTTTCTTTGGCAGCGATCGCAATAACAACCGTGACCCTATCAGCCGAAAGAGAGCGGATCTTCTGAACAAACACAAGACTGTCCATATCGGGGAGCTGCCAGTCTACGATGACCAGATCATACGGCTTTTTCTCATGGGCTCGCCAGGCCATTTCCCCGTCCGGGCATACCCTCACGGTATGCCCGCGCTTGCGCAGGCTGCTGGTCAAGTATTTTCGCGCCGAGGAGTCCGGCTCAACCAACAGGGTTCGTAGTGGTATTAAAGCTTTATTGTGGTCCATAAAATAATGAGTCGTTCGCCTGATAATGCCAGATTCAACCGGTACCCGCCTCGTTCATCGGTGTCGGTACGAACGATGATTTTCCGGCGCCCGATGTGGGACTATGCCCTTGAAAAGCAAAAGGTATGCCTACCGTATAATGAAGCCCATCATTGGGTCCCTTCACTCGGTGAAGTGGGCCAGGCGAACCATTGCCGGGGACAGAGCATTCATGAAAATGGTAGTGTTTTGAATATGGTGCCATAGGTGATTCACTATACCCTTGCTCGCCTATGGGTGGGGGGTAATCCCTGGCGCATTCAACGGTGCTGCGGCCGGGTTTTCCTTGGGGAAATGGGTTAAATTGCACGATCATGTCATACGCAGTTCTTGGGATTCGTTACAGGTTATTAATGCCGCCCCCGGTCACAGCCCGGACCCATCGATGAATATCGCGGTAGCCGGATCGTCCGGTTTCATCGGCGCGGCTCTGGTGGCCTTCCTGGAGGCTGGCGGCCATACCGTCGTGCGCCTGGTCCGCCGGTCACCTGCCCCCGGATCGAACGAAATCTTCTGGAACCCGGCCCAAGGGGTCCTGGATGACGCCAGCCTGGAAGGTCTCGATGGCGTGGTGAACCTGGCCGGTGAAAATCTTGCCCAGGGGCGCTGGACCCGGCGCAAGAAGTCCCGGATTGTGGCCAGCCGCCTCGACAGCACCCGGCTCCTGGCCCAGGTCTTATCCGCCATGAAATCGCCCCCGAAGGTGTTGATTTCGGCCTCAGCCATCGGTGCCTATGGCCACCGGGGTGACGATCCCCTCACCGAAAAGAGCGCCCGGGGATCAGGGTTCCTGGCCGGGTTGTGCCAGGATTGGGAGCAGGCCGCCCTTTCGACCGGGGATGGGGGGATTCGGGTCGTTACCATCCGCACGGGCGTCGTCATGGGCCCCGGCGGCGCGCTGAAGAAAATGCTCCTGCCCTTCAAATGGGGACTCGGTGGCCCCATCGGTTCCGGTCACCAGTATATGAGCTGGATCGACCTCGATGATGCCGTCCGGGCTATTCTCCATCTGATCACGACCCCCGCCCTTCAGGGGCCGGTGAACCTGGTGTCCCCCAACCCGGTGACGAATCGGTCATTCACCCGTGCCCTGGGCCGGGTCCTCAGGCGGCCCACCTTCATCCCCCTACCGGCCGTGATGGCCCGCCTGGTTTTCGGTGAGATGGCCGACGAAATGCTCCTGGCCAGTACCCGGGTGCTCCCCGGGGCCCTGGTGGACAGCGGTTTTGAATTTCGCTATCCCGGCCTGGAAGATGCTTTAAGGCACGCCCTGGGAAAGACCTGATATTCCTCAGCCTCAGGTCTTAAAACCCTTCGTAGCTGCCGAAGGGTCTGCCTAAATTTCCCCTGAAATACTGCCCCCAGCCGAGGTGGTGAAATTGGTAGACGCGCTGGACTCAAAATCCAGTATCCGCAAGGATGTGGGGGTTCGAGTCCCCCCCTCGGCACCCTTCATTTACCGACGAGAAAAGGCCCCTATTTAGGGGCCTTTAAATTTTTCGTCGATTGTCAGATTTGGACTGTTTTGGACTAGTTTTGACAAAAAAATAGCACTCTCATAGCACTGTTTTTTTATAGTCCAGTGCGCGTGTCATCATCCCCATTTTCCACATTTATAAGCACATCTTCAATGGCACGTACAGATG
>JADFNF010000006.1 GCA_022563485.1 Fidelibacterota bacterium
AGTGACACACAACTCACTGATCGACGCCAGCACCTGGGAGAAGTGAAAGAGGGAGCCTAGGCTCTTACTCCAGGGGTCTGATCCCATCGGGGTTCGGGCCGACGGTCGATCAGAAAACACGGCCCACGGGGTCAAAAATCTTTGACTGAGGGGAGCAACCGCTCCGGTTCCAGATCCCTTATGCGGTCGTGGGCATCCTGGATCAGACTGTCCAGAGAGAGGACGGAAAACAGGCCATCCTTCACGGCATCTACCTGCCGGTATACAAACGACCGCTGTTCCAAGCGCGCCACGAACGACTGGGTGAAATTAACACTCTCCATGATATAGATCAGGACGCCGAGGACCAAGAGACTTTTTAGGACGCCAAACAGGATGCCGCCCAGTCGATCCAACCACCCCATCAGGACCAGTTCGATCAGTGTGCGCACAGCCCGGATAACAAAACCCATGGCCACGAGGGTAACCACGAAGATGATTACAAAGGCTGCCGCTGTTCGCGCCACCTCGCTATCCAGCCCCAGCTGCCCAGCCAACACCGATGAGAATCGGTTGGCCAGGATGATTGCCAGCACCAGCCCTATGAGGCGGCCGATTTCCTCCACCAACCCCCGCTGGAACCCACGATAGCCATAATAGGCTATGAATACAATGATGCCGATCCCGATGGGATTCATCTGGGACCAGGCCCGAGGGGCACCCGTGTCATCGGGTAATCTTGATGGAGGGGGATATGAACATTGTATGGTTAATGAGTTGAACTAAACATTCAAATTAGTTCGGCCTCTCTTGCAAGGCAAGCCTTTCCCATTGGATGATCGCGCCTTAAATTTACGACTCCATTTGGGCGGTTAGCTCAGTTGGTTAGAGCGCTGCGTTCACATCGCAGAGGTCATCCGTTCAAATCGGATACCGCCTACATGACAACAAATTTTACCACGGCATGAAACATATCCGGCTCATGGGACGATCAGCAGGTATTCAAATCGATTTTCATATGGTGGCACCCTCGGGTGCATTTTTTATGTATTTACATAGGATTCAGGGATGAAGGAAAGTCTAGATAAGTTGATCAAGCTACAGTCTGTGGACTCTCAGCTCATGGAAATCGAAGAGCTTAAAGGCGATCTTCCTGCCCAGCTTGACCGACTTACCCGGGCCCTGGAAGTTCTGGAAAAGGCCATTGTAGTGCAGCAGACCCGGCTTGAACAGATCGAGCATGAAAAGCGACAACTGCAGGCCACGATAGACGATAAGCGGGTTCACCTCAAACGGTATCAGGACCAATTACTGGTGGTGTCCACCAATCGAGCCTATGATGCGTTGATGGCCGAAATCGATAGCGCCAAAAAGACTGTGGAAAATAGTGAGTTTCAGCTGCTGGAGCTTGATGAAGAGCATGCGCGCCTCACCGACGAGCTGAAAGCCCACGAGCTCGAGGTCGAAGAGAAACGATCGGTCATGGTCGTTCATGAGGAGGACCTGAGGATAACCATCTCGGAGACGGAGGTTCAGGCCAAGGCTCTGGAGAAAGAGCGACGGAAACTGGAGAGGAAAATTGAGTCTCGGTACTACCGATCTTACGAGCGTATCCGGGCGGCCCGGGATGGCCAGGCGGTGGTGCTTTTGAGCCGGAACTCATGTGGTGCTTGTTATAACCGCATTCCACCCCAACGACTGGTGGAGATCAAGGCCATGGACAGGATCATCACCTGTGACAGCTGCGGCGTCATCCTCCATTGGGAGGGGAGCAGTCCTTGATATTTCCACCTCGATTGGCCTGACAAGTCCTGTAAGGCTTCCCGGATTCGCTCCGCATTGGAATCGTCCCCCATCCTGACAAAATACCTTTAAATTATCACCCGGAGACTGGCCGGATGGCTGCTCCCCGGCCTTAAGCTGCAGGCTTTCCTTTGGGAATGTCTCGTGGCCGGGGAGAGGAAAGTCCGAACTCCGCAGGACAAGGCGCCTCCTAACGGGAGGGATTTCTATCCCTGATTTTGGGATGGGGATACGGAAAGTGCAACAGAGAGTAGACTACCCCGTCCGCCGACTGGTTGACGGGGCAAAGGTGAAACGGTGGTGTAAGAGACCACCAGTCCCGGACGCAAGTCCGGGAGCTGGCAAACCCCGCCTGGAGCAAGACCAAGCAGCTTCGCACCTGTCCCGAACTTTCAGGACAGGGCCGGTGATCCGCCGGATTCCGTCAACGGACGGGCCCGGAGCAGGTAGGTCGCTTGAGCCTGGTCGTGAGGCCGGGGCCAGATGAATAGCCATCGTCCGTCATTTGACGGATACAGAATTCGGCTTACAGGCCAGTCTCCAACTTTTTTTAGGCCTACGATGCAACCATCGAAGAAGATGCTGTAGATTGTCAGCCGAGACCCTCCGTTGGGAATATACCGATCCCGATCCTGAACTGGTGCGCCAGGCTCAGCAGGCCTTTGACGTGCCGGAGATTTACGCCCGGGTCCTAACGTTGCGGGGGATCACCAGCCGGGAAGTTGGGGTGCCGTTTTTCAATCCCGGCCCAGACCAACTTCACAATCCTTTCCTCATGAAGGACATGGAAGTGGCCGTGGAGCGGATTCTGAACCAGATCCACAGCCGCCGGGACATTCTGGTCTTCGGTGACTATGATGTGGACGGGACCACCGGCGCGTCCATGCTCGCCCTCTTTTTGAAATCCATTGGCGCAAAAGTGTCCACCTATATCCCCAGCCGGGAGAAGGAAGGCTACGGTCTCTCCCGGGGCGGTATCGATTACGCGGTGCTCATCGGCGCCGACCTGTTGATTACCGTTGATTGCGCCATTAACGCTTTCGACTGCATCGACTACGCCCGCGAGAAGGGTGTGGACGTGATCATAACCGACCACCACATTCCGGACACACAGCTGCCCCGGGCCTGGGCCATCCTCAATCCCAAGCGGACAGACTGTTCCTATCCCTTCAAAGGACTCTGTGGTGGCGGGGTGGCCTTTAAATTGGCCCTGGCTCTGGCCGAAAAGGGGGGGCACGATCCCGGCCTGGTTTGGGCGCATGCAGATTTGATCGCCCTGGGAACCGCCGCCGATATCGTCCCGATAATCGATGAAAACCGGGCGATTGTCAGCGCAGGACTTCAGTTGATCAGCCAGCGGTCGCGTCCGGGGATTGCGGCGCTCTGGCAGGTTTCCGGGATGGCGGGTAAAGATTTGACCATCGGGCGGTTGGTTTTCGGCATTGCCCCCAAGATCAATGCCGCCGGGCGCCTGGGCGACGCCGGCCGGGCAGTGAAGTTGCTCACCACCACCAATCATTACTTGGCGGTGACCATGGCTCGGGAGCTCGTGGCGGAGAATACTCGCCGTCAGGCCATCCAGGAGAGCACCGTCGAAGAGGCCATCTACCAGGTCAACGCGCACCACGACCTATCGCGTGAGAAGGCCCTGGTGCTCAGCGGTGAGAATTGGCATGCCGGTGTCATCGGCATTGTGGCCGCGCGAATCAGGGATATGTATCACCGGCCAACGGCGATTATCGCCCTGGATAACGGCGTGGGCAAGGGATCTGTACGGAGCGCTGCCGGTTTCGATCTTTACCAGGCCCTGACCCACTGCAAGGAGCATCTGCTGGGGTATGGTGGTCACACGGTGGCGGCGGGACTCTCGATCAGCAAGGACAGTCTGCCGGCTTTTGCGGATCAATTTGTAGCGTTGGCCAACGCACAGCTGAGCGATGAACAGCTCCAGCCGCGCCAGCGCGTGGAGGGAGATTGTCCCTTAGGACTCATCGACAGCCGTATGCTCCGGTTCCTCAAGTCTCTAGAACCGTATGGACCTGGTAACATGCGGCCGGTGTTCGTTGCTCGAGGGGTGCAGGTCGTGGGATCACCGCGCCTCCTGGGGGAATCAGCTGCGCATTTGAAATTCAAAGTCCGACAGGACGGCGTGACCCTTGACGCTATTGGCTTTAACATGGTGGACCATTACGAAAAACTCCTCCTGAATACGCCTCTGGATATCGCTTATGTTGTGGAAGAAAACGTTTGGCGGGGGAACCGGCAGATTCAGCTGCAGCTGAAAGATATTAAAATGAGCGATGAATCGTGACCCGGGCGCATCTCGATGGGATTCATGCCTACCTGTCCGGCACGGGCTACCACGTCCCTGAGCGCGTGGTGACCAACGACGAACTGGCCGGCTTGATGGACACCAGTGATGAATGGATCCAGGCTCGCACCGGAATCGTAACCCGAAGGTTTGCCGCCGAGGGGGAGGGCGTGGCCGACTTGGCCATCCCGGCTGTCGAGCAGGCCCTCCGGGCCGCCGCCCTTACGGTGGCCGATATCGACCTGATCATTTTTGCCACCACCACGCCGGACTACTCGGCCCCCGGTTCCGGCTGTCTGATTCAGGAGCGTATGGGCTTTGGCGAAATCGGAGCCCTGGATATTCGGGTGCAGTGCTCCGGATTTGTCTACGGGTTGTCCATCGCCGACCAATACATCCGCACGGGGACGTACCGCCATATTCTCCTCATCGGCGCGGAGGTGCAATCCACCGGCATGAACCTTTCCGATGATGGGCGGGATGTCAGCATTATTTTTGGCGACGGCGCTGGAGCGGTGATACTATCTGCCACTAAGGAGGATCGAGGCATTCTAAGCAGCCACCTGCATGCCCAGGGCAAATACGCCAAAGATCTGTGGCTGGAATTACCGTCCAGTAGACGGAATCCCCGGGTGTCGCACGAGGACCTTGACGCGGGCCGTCAATGGCTGAAGATGAACGGCAAGGAGGTGTTTCGACATGCGGTGGTGCGCTTTCCCCAGGTTATCCGGGAAGCGCTGGATGCCAACAACCTGTCGATTGAGGATATAGCCCTCATCGTGCCTCACCAGGCCAATTTGCGTATCAGCCAGGAAGTGAGCCGCAGGCTGAATGCCCCAGAGGAACTTCTCTACTCCAATATTCATAAGTATGGTAACACCACGGCTGCCAGTATCCCCATAGCCTTGGCCGAAGCGATTGCCGAGGGAAAAATTAAACCTGGCGACCTGGTGATCTTCGCCGCCTTCGGTTCGGGTTTCACCTGGGCTTCGGCGCTGGTCAAATGGTAGGCGAGGTTCGGGGGAGCCGCGGGGGCCTTGCGATCTTTCCGAGACCGCCGTTCCGTCGTGGCGCCAGGCCCAGGAAACGGGGCCGGTACGCATCGGGAAGCAGATCATGGTTGTTGGGCAGCATAGTTTGATGAAAATCGAGGGTATATGAATCGTTTCAAATACTTGAGGTCCAAACTGGGTCTCCTCCAGATTGTGAGGTGGCCCCAATCACAGCGTTACTACCGGTTTCTAATTTTCCTGTCAACCATCCTGGTTATTTCCTGGCTCTATCCCTTGGGGGATCAGTTTGAATATCGGTATGATCTAAATGAGATCACGCAGGAAATCATTCTTGCCCCCTTTAACTTCCCCGTTTTAAAAGGTGAGGAGGTCCTGGAAAATGAACGGGAGACAGCGCGCAGGGGAGTGCCACAGCTGTTCCGCCGCGATCCTCAAATTTCCGCCGACCAGCTGAACGGCTTGAAAGAACTGTTTGCCCGAGTGCTACGCATTCGTCAGGCTGAAGCAAAACTGGCTCAAAGTCGCGAGCGGGTGTTCCGTGATCGCTATAACAAGGGTTTCGACGCAGCTCAACAAGCGGTGGTTCGAGATAGTACCAATCTGATCGAATTGGGCGCTGAATTCGCCCAGCGATTTCCTCTCGATCTGAACTCCTCACACTGGGGGATCTTTTTCAAGGGTAAAACGCTGGAAGGCCGGACCATTAACTACAGACGGCTGCAGAACGAGCTGGAGACAATTGTTCGCGATGTTCTGACCGAAGGGGTGCTTGAATTGCCTAAGCGTCAATTAGGCGACGCCCGGGTGGCAGTGTCCAGCGAGGGGGTGGAAGAAACGGTGGAGTCAAAATTCCTTTTGGATCAGGATGAGGCTTGGGCCAAGGCCAAAACTCGACTGCAGGCCCAACACCCTTCCGATGCCACTGTCGAAAGCAGCGTCGCCGAAGACCTGATTTACTTCTTCATTCCGCCCAATTTGATCTACGATGCAGAAACGACCCGCCGTCGGCAGGAGGAGGCAGTGGCCAAGGTGCCGATCTCAAAGGGCTTTGTCCTGCGAAACGAGCGTATCGTGGATGCCAATACCAGGGTCACCGAGGAGATCCTGGAGAAGATTAATTCACTGGCCGCCGCAAAATCACAGATGATGGCCTCAGCCGGTGGCATTCAGCTGTGGTTGCCGAGAATCGGGATGGTGATGATCACGACCGCCCTGCTCGTATTTTTCTATGCCTGGATGCATGTCTACCGTCGCGAATGGTTTAAAAATACCCGATTCTTTTTGTTGACTAATTTACTGTTTATTTTGATTCTGGCCATGGGTAGCATCTTTCACGTCCGCTTTGGCCTGTCGGAATACCTCATCCCGTTTACGGTGGCCGCCATGGCATTCACTATCTTGTTCGATGCCCGGACCGCCATGATTGCCACTATCACCCTCGCGTTGATGATGGGCTTCCTGGTAGGCAATCGGGTGGACTTTGTGCTGATCAATCTACTGGCGGGGAGCGTCGCTATCTACGCGGTCAGACAACTACGTCACCGTCGTCAGATTTTTATGGCGATCATCTATATCATTTCGGCGTACGCTATCGGCATTACGGCCATCGAGTTTCTCAAGTATAATAACCTTGTAACTCTTGGCCAACATCTCATGTATGCTTCCATCAACGGGTTACTTTCGCCGATTATGGTTTATGGTCTCGTAGGTGTATTGGAGGTCCTTTTCGGTATTACGACCAACCTTACCCTCCTTGAGCTGTCGGACTTTAACCATCCCCTGCTCAGACGTCTCGCTCGTGACGCCAATGGAACCTTCAGCCACAGCATTGTGGTGGGGAATCTGACCGAAGCCGCCGCCAATGCCATCGGCGCCAACTCGCTCCTTTGCCGAGTGGGGGCCTACTACCACGACATCGGCAAACTGGCTCGGTCGGAATACTTTATCGAGAACCAGTTTCACCAGGATAACCCCCACGACACCATCGCCCCCCACCTCAGCGCCAAGGTGGTGATGAGCCATGTGAAGGAAGGGTTGCGTTTGGCCAAGGAATACGGGCTGCCCAAGGGAGTGGCCGATTTTATTCCCATGCATCATGGCACGGCCCGTATCGAATATTTTTACCAAAAGGCGGTCAAGGAGAACGGTGGCCCGGAAAATGTCAAGGAGCAATCCTTCCGTTACGCCGGTCCCAAGCCCAATACCAAGGAAACCGGCATCATCATGCTATGTGAAGCCATTGAAGCAGCAACCCGGTCCATCAAGAAGCCCACTCTGGCCCGCATTCAACAGATGATCGATACCATTATCGAGATTCGAATGGCCGATGGGCAGCTCGATGATTGCCCTCTCACCCTCAAGGATCTCAACATGATCAAAGGTGACGCCCGGGCGGGAACCGGCATTATCTCAGTACTCAAAGGAATCTATCATGTAAGAATCCCTTATCCCTCTACTGACAGGGAGGCCCCAGTCGAGACGAGAGCGAGGGAAGATATCTCTCATGCGACTCTCTTTTCCGAGGTTCCCACTGAGTGATCACAGCGCTCGTCAATACTCAGGATGGTGAGCCCCCAGCTCTGTCGGCGGAGGTGATCATTCCCCTGGTGGTAGCCGCTTTCAAGGATCATGGCACCGATGCGGCCGTGGTGCGGGTGGTTTTCACCGATGATGAACATCTCCGCCGACTGAAGCAACAGTTCTTCGGTGAGGACAGCTACACCGATGTCATAGCCTTCAACTTAAATGAACCCGATGAGCCTATTGAGGGGGAAATCTATATCAGCCCCGAACGGGCTCTTGAGAACAGCCGGCGGTACCAGGAGCCGTACCTGAAGGAGCTGCGACGACTGGTCGTCCATGGTAGCCTGCATCTGTTGGGTTACGATGACGCCAGCTCCGAAGATCAGGCCCGGATGCATACTCTGGAAGACCACTATCTGGACGCCGTGTCGGACGTTCCTGAGTCTTGAACAGCGCCATGGTTAACCTGGCCATTTTCGCAGTGTTGCTGGTATTTAGCGGTGTCCTCTCAGGAGCTGAAACCGCTTTTTTCCGGCTCCAGAGTCGCATGAAGGACTACGGGCCGGATGAGTCGCTCTCCGACTCCATTTTAACTATCCTACAGCAGCCGCGGCAGCTGCTCATCTCCCTGTTGACCGGCAACACGGTAGTGAACACCGCCATGGCATTCATGGCCGCCCTGTTCACCGCTGACCTCGCCACCCAACTGGGGTTGAGCATTGCCCCCTTGTTGTTGTTGGAGTCCATTGTTGTAACCACTGTGGTGCTCCTGTTTGGGGAGGTCATGCCCAAACTGCTGGCCATTCGACATACCGTTGTCTTTGCCCGCCTGGCCAGCTGGCCGGTGAAAGGCCTGGTGATAGTGCTCTATCCGCTGGGCAGCCTGATTTATGGCCTGACGCGAATGGTCACGCGGCTGCTGAGGATTAAGTCCGAGGGGATGTTCATATCTGAGGAGGAACTTAAAGACCTGGCGGAGGTTGGATACGATCGCGGTACTCTGGCTCAGAGCGAAACGGAAATTATCCATTCCATCTTCGAATTCAGTGACACGGAGGTCCACGAGATAATGGTCCCGAGGGTGGACATACTGGCCCTCGAAGCCCGTGCCGGTCTGGAGGATACCCTGGAACTGATCCGCACCCGGCAGGTGTCGAAGATCCCGATATACAAGGACAGTATCGATGATATACGGGGCATTTTGTATGCTAAAGATGTGCTCCCATACCTGAACGGTCTCCATCCCGAGGTGAATCTACTGCGTCTGTCCCGCCCCTTATTCTTCGTGCCTGAGAGTAAGGGTGTGGTTTCGCTGCTCCAGGATTTCAAGGAGCGGCGCACCAGCATCGCTATCGTTGTAGATGAGTTTGGAGGCACGGCCGGCCTGGTAACGCTGGAAGATGTAGTGGAAGAGGTTCTGGGTGAACTCCGTGATCCCTACGACCTCGAGGAAGAGGAAATCAGCCCGGTGGGTCATGATGAATTTTTGGTGAATGCCAGTGTGACTCTGGACGATCTGGGGGACCGCGTCCAGGTTAAATTTCCAGAGGATCGGGACTACGATACCCTTGGGGGATTCCTGTATGACCGTTTTGATGAAATACCCTCTGTCGGGCAGTGGATCGTGTATGCAGGGCGTCGGTTGACAGTCAAAGCGTTGGAAGGTAATCGCATTGCGAAGGTACATATTGCCGCCAGGGAAGCAGGGGACCAGGATGATCGTCAGGAAGCCTAAGGAATTACCACCCACGCGGGGGCCGGAGTCCGGGAAGCGGCTGTTGGAACTACTGACTGTGTTGGACAAACTGCGCTCCCCGGATGGTTGTGCCTGGGACCGTGAACAGACCCCCAGGAGCCTCATCCCCTACCTGCTGGAGGAGACTTATGAGGTCATCGAAAGTATCGAGCGCGGAGACCAGGAGGAACTAAAAGAGGAGCTGGGAGACCTCCTCCTCCATGTGCTGTTTCAGGTCAAGTTAGCCGAGGAGCGGGAACAGTTTACGTTGGAGGAATGTCTCACGGCCCAGGCCGAGAAACTCATTCAACGCCACCCCAATGTTTTTGGCGGCGCTCAGGTGGATGGCAAGTCGCCGGTCAACCAGAACTGGGAAACGGCCAAGCGCCGGGAAAAGCGCCGGGTATCCCGTCTCGATGGTGTTCCCCGGAAGCTGCCGTCCCTCACCCGCGCTCGCCGCATTCAGGAGAAAGCCGCTCAAGTGGGATTTGACTGGAGCCATGTGGAACCGGTCTGGGATAAGGTCCGTGAGGAGTTACAAGAGCTGCAGGCGGCGCATCAGGCGAACGATATTGATGCCCTGGAAGATGAGTTGGGTGATGTGCTCTTCAGCCTAGTGAACCTGGGTCGGTTTTTTGGGGTAAGCGCCGAAGATGCTCTCCGACGTACCATAGCCAAATTTGAATACCGCTTCCGGAAAATCGAGGAGGAACTCAAGCGGCAGGACAAGACCCCCGAGGAGGCCACTCTGGAAGATATGGATGCTATCTGGAATCGTTACCGTAACAAACACTGACTGAGTTCAACCTGCAAAAATCCACCATGGAATCCACCATGGAAGGAAAAGGGGAACATAGCTGACGGGGTGCAACGGGGCTGTGAAAATGGTTTGAGAGAGCGAACCGTCAGTGGGGAGGGGACTTATGAGGTTCGTCGAAGGCGCTTATTTTTCTTATCGTCTTCCTTTTCACGCACAATATGGACGTTGGCTATGATTTCACCCTCTTTGCCGCCAAGGTCAATGATCAGATGCCAGTGACCCGGCCTCGGTGGCTTAACGTTGGCCGGAGAGGCGTTAGCCACTCCACCGTGATAACGGTATTGGTTACCCTGCCGGTATGCAACATAGTTTTCGTCGTCGGTCAGACGCACGTAGGCCGGGACCTCCAGATTGATCTGAGCGACATCATGAGGTCCGAAATCAAGGTCGTAGTGCAAGTATTTCATCGATAGGAAATTAATGCATTCAGTGGCGGAGAAGTATGCTAGAATTCATATGCCTTGTTTCGATGCTGGATCGCCATCAATATACCGGTTCCCCGGCTGTCTCCGCCCCTGTGTCAGGTGGCAATTTCCCTCCAGATGACAACCATCTAAGCCTGCCTTTGCATTAAAACCCCACGATATCTTTGCCCCGTACGACCGGTCCAGCTTGTCTGTGCGACATAGGGAATAATAATGATAGTCTAGTGAAGATGATTCCGGCGAATATAAGATAGAATACTTCGTCCTCCAAAGGTCATTAATTGTGTATGACTGGTAATTTTGAATGTTACTCAAGTGTCCGAATATACAGATAAAGGATCAGGACTAAGAAACTGATGAAAAAGGTTGCGATCTCCAAGCCGATTTTCCGCATCCGAAAGTCATTGATGAGCCGGTCGATTTCCTGGAGAACCTTCAAGGCCAGTCTCATACCAGGGGTTGCTGCCTCACGTACCAGATTGGCATCGAAGGTATGGACCATAGTCCTGGATCGAATCTGGGATGTGCGCGTGGCCTGCAGATCCAACAGCAGGTACTGTATTTGAAGGCCCCGGCTTTCAGCCATATGCATGGCAGCTTCAGCCTCGTGCAAGCGCAATGCTAGTCTGTCAAGAACGGAGCGGATTTGGCCCGATTCTATGGCCGCCGGCATCGCCCGGTTGGTGGCACTGACTGCAAAATCCATGCATATTGATGGCGACCATCTCATCTCCGGGTGGTTTAATGTCATGGGCTGCGGGGCAGACCGCACAGCCGTGCAGGCCCCTGGAGGCAAACAACGATTTCATTCTGGTCTGGTTGAACAGGGCCTGGTTGAATACATGGCAGTCATTGCAGGTAGGTGCGGCCACATCGCCCAGTTTCAACAGAGCGACGCCGTGTACGCTGCTCTTATACTGTTCGACGATATTTGCCGGTAATTCAAACTTGTCGATTAACTCGGGATCGGCGTGACATTTGGCGCAGGTCCGTGCCATATTGACGTGGTAAACGGAGGATCCGGGAACGGTGCTGCGTTTGATAGCATGGATTATGTGGCACTAGGCGCATTGGGCCACTTCCGTGTGGCCTTCCCTGAGGCTCCTTCCGTGGCCACTGGTCCAGTATTTCGCAACCTGATCGGTGGCAATAAAGGGATTATACCGGCGAATGTAGTCTGGATTGCTGTGGCATTCGCCACACGCTTGGACAATCTTTAGGCCGGTTGGGACACCTATAAAACCCGTTGTGGAGTCCTTGGCCTCATCGTAGTCTCAGGCTTGAGGATCACCTCCGTGGCACGCTTCACAGCCCAATCCTGCTTAGCGTGCACATCCGTCGGAAAGAGCTCCGCCGATGCGTAAAAAGGATCATCCTGCTCAATATGGCAACCGATACAGGCCAGATGAGTGCCAGTAGCCGACAAGGCGTGGATATCCTCATGCTGGTCCTTGAAGATGATCACCGGCTTGCGGCCGAATTGAATGATCTTGAACGGCAGCGCCCGCGTTTCATCCAGGCGGTCCACCCTCATGGAGGTGTCGTTCGCCTCACCCACCGGTGGCGGCACAAGGTATTTGGCAATGGGGGACAAAATGGCGCCCAGCCAATCCAGTACGCCGATACCAAGGAGTCGTTTGAGTAAACCTTCCCGTGACATACCCTGACCGGCCGTCGGTTCGGGACTGGTTGTCAAATCATGCACGCACTGCTCCAGTTACTCCATGGTGTAAGGAATGAGGTAAAAGTTGCACCAACTCATCCAGATAGTCCATCATGGCCTGGGGGTTATGCCGGCCGAGGCTCCCTTCAGAGGTGAACCCTTCAACGGGTCCCTCGATCCGGTCTTCCGGCAGCCAGCCGAGGAGCGCCTCGATCTGCTCGCGCCATTCGGAGACCATGTCAGGGTAATTTTCCCAGTGGCGTTTGTCCCTATTTACGTCCTCAGGTAGCCCTGATTTCATCAGGATAAGGATGAGCGATCTTAGGCGCCATCGTCACGTAATCAAATCCCTGAGGGGTTGGATTTTATTCGTTGTGACAAATGAGGCAGACCTGCTCGTCCGGTATGACCAAACCCACGGCAGCGAGTTCAATCGTTCCGGCAAACAGGCCCACTATGGTCTTTTTGGACTTATACTTGCCACCCGCACCGTGACACATCTCGCAGCCTACGTTGCTCTTGGAATTATTTTTCTTCACGGCCCTGGCATTGGCTGGATCCGTGGTAAACTTTGCCGATAATAGTTGATAACCATCTTTCTTGCCCCAGCCCGTGGTGTGGCACACCAGGCATTCACCTGATTCCGAGGGAGGAGTATCAGACCCCTGTCCTTGGCGACTGCCAAGTCCTTCTCGCTCTTGAGGGTTTCAAGCGACTGGGCATGTTTGGTCCTTTCCCAGGTTTCGAACTGGTTGCCTTTCTTCTTGCTCTTATGGCACATCTTGCAATTATTGACGCCCACGAATGCGAAACCATCCTCTTGCGCCATGAGGGGAAACCAAGGCAGAACCAGAAGCAGCGCTAAAATCCGAGTCATGTCACGAGCTCCAAAAAGGGTTTGTCAAGGAAACCTCCCGAATGAAGCGATCAGGTACCCCGTGCCACTATGTCTTTTCGCAGAGCGGGCTGTCCGCAACTCCGGGAACGGGGCCGCACGGGTAAAATCTCGCATGAAGGTACATGATTTTCGTAGAAATAACATGACAAGTGCGTCCTATTAAATGGTTCGTTGCGGATTGGCGAATCGTTGACGCTCTGGACTGGCTCCTCGAAACCGCATGGCAGCTCTCACCGGGTGATCCGCAGCTCCCTCTGGGACTGCGCCGTCTTTTCGCCCGACGAATATCGCATTATTGCGAAGCGAGGGTTGGGGCCATCAGTACTGCATGCGGCAACCAAAATTTGGACAGTATCATAATATTCACACCACACCTTGAACCCAAGGCCGATTATGTGTAAAATGTGTTATGCCTTATGCAGCGGTAATGCATCCTACAGTATTACATATCGCGATCTGATGATGAATTGGCAGGACGAGGTGACATAGGAAACAACAATATTGTAGATCTACAACCAGGGATGGTGTTATTAAGGACGCAAAGGCTCGCTCAAGAATATTGATCCTGGCTTCCAGGACGGAGATCGGGGGTAATCATATCAAAATTTTCAAGTCCTGGGGGATTACCGAGGCGGATGTTGCAGGGATCGAGCAGGACGATTTGACCACTGCGGTCACTCTACGCGTCGACCCTGCCTTGCGCCAGGCAGCTGGAACCGAAGCTGACCATCTCTTTCGCCACAATCAGCGCAACCACCCGATAGCTGATCGTCTTGACCATCTTTTCATCCTACGCCATGTTCGGCAGCACTCGGGAAACGATGAACCTGTCTTTTGATCATCGCATACTGGCGATGCAAGTGGACAACGTGGCTTCATCGCCCATGATATTTGTCCGGACCAACGACGCAGTTAACAATCTCCACAGTTCCACGGGGAAGATCGTCAGGGTAATTAGCGAGGACACCGGACTGAGTACCCGCCTGTTGCGGCTGGCCGACAGCGCTTTCTACAGTTTTCCATCCCGAATTGAGACCATCACCGATTGTAAGCCGGTTCATCCATGGGCGCAGGTGAATAGGGGGGCTGAGGCCCAGATCGATAAACTGACCCGTCGGCTCACGGAGTTTCCGCAAGTGGTTGAGAACGTCGGGATAGCGATTGCGCATTGTGCACAGCAGAAATAAGTTGAAGGGCGTGCTGATTGATGACGACGGCTGACCATCGGGACGAATTGGAACTTAGCGGTGCATTGATACTCATTGTCGATGATACCCCGGAGAATATTCAACTGCTCGGCGATATTCTAGCCAAGGAGGGGTTCCGCCTGTCCGTTGCTACCGGTGGCCAGCAGGCCCTGAGCATAGCCGCTAAGAAACTGCCGGATATTATCCTCCTGGACATTTTGATGCCGGATATAGATGGTTTTGAGGTATGTGAGCTGCTTAAAAGGAATGCAGAGACGGCCCATATTCCCATCATGTTCTTGTCCGCAAAGACGGCCACGGAAGACAAGGTACGCGGCTTTCAACTGGGTGGCTCCGACTACATCACCAAACCATTCGAGGTAGCTGAGGTGTTGGCCCGCGTCCGGACACACCTGAAGCTCAAGTTTGCAATGGAAAGTATCCGTCGTTATAGCCACGATCTGGAAAACATGTTGGAGTCACGAACCAAGGATTTGATCCATTCGGAACGACAGGCGGCCTTCGGGATGCTCATACAGGGTATCGTTCATAACATGAGCGGTCCACTGGGTGCCATCAGTATCTGCACCGAATCTATTGAAGGTAGTAAGCAAAAGATGGGGGACCTGTCAGACATTGCGCTCGAGACTGTGCAGGACGACCTGCGGCAGCTGCTGGATAATGTGTGGGAGTCCAACGCTATCATCGGCGAGGCCCATAAAAAACTAGTCAATATGGTCCAGTCCATGTTGACAAAGAGTCGATCGGATAAGAGGAGCGATCTGTTGATCGTCGACCTGAATGACGTTGTGCGGCAGGAGCTAAATTTTCTTGACGCAGATCTGGACTTCACGCACAAGGTCACCAGGGAGGTGAAGCTCAGTGACTCAAGGCTGCCCCTTGAAGCTGTGCCGGCGGAAATCGCCCAACTCTTTCAGAACTTGATCCGCAACGCCCTGGACGCGCTGACAAGTCAGCCGGGTGCGGCCATCACCGTTCATACTGGGCAGGAAGACCGACGAGTTTGGTTGTCAGTAGGGGATAACGGTCCCGGAATTTCCGAAGATATTCTAATGAATATCTTTGATCCCTTTTTCACAACCAAGGCCCCATCGGAAACCGGTAAAACCGAGGGCCCGGTAGGGACCGGTCTGGGGCTCCACTACTGCCGGGATACGGTAAAATCCTACAATGGTGAGATCACCCTGGATACCACCATGGGGCAGGGCACGACCTTCACGGTATATCTGCCCAAAGCCAGCGCTTAAGCCCCGACCGAATGTCCTACCCAACCTGGATAAAGGTCAGTAGTTCGATCTACGTTCCGTCGCGATAGGTCAAAAGAGTTGCGGGGTTCATTTTATTGTGCTAAACTAGACCGACGGTCGGTCTAGACCAATAGTCGGTAAGTTAAAAAGGAGTTGGTTTTGCCCCGAGTCCTAAAAGAGTACAACGAACGGAAAAACGAGTTTCTCAATGCCGCCCAAGAGCTGTTCTACGCCAAGGGGTACGAGCAGACCTCCATCAATGCGATCCTGGAAATGGTGGGAGTGGCCAAGGGGACGTTCTACCATTACTTCAAGTCGAAGGAGGCGCTGCTCGATGCCGTCATCGAACGGATATCTGGTAGAGCAGTGGCGGAAATGAAGGCCATCGCGGATAATCCTGAAATGGATGCCATTGCCAAATTAAATCAGGTATTCCAATCCTCGGGCAGTTGGAAAGCTGCCCATATGGCTATACCTATCCCAATCAGGCGCGCTCTCTATAACCATAAAAATATAATGATGTTGCGGCGGATGACACTCTCGACTGCACGTATCGCGGGACCACTGATTGCAAAAATCATCCAGCAGGGAAAGAGGGAGAGGGTTTTCGATACGGAATTCCCCGAGGATTTGGGTGAACTACTGTATATGCAGTTTGCCAACTGGAGAGAAAAATTAGCGGATCTACTCCTCGGAATAGATAAGCATCCAGAATACCGGGCAAAGATTCTTCGATATGTGGATATTTACAATGATACCATCGAACGCTTCCTAGGTGCACCGAAAGGCAGTATTATGATCTCCGATCGAAAGGCGTTGGAGAACTTCCTGGAATGACCCATTGGCCCTACGCTGGGCGGTTCAGCTTGGCTGTGGCTATCCTGTCGGCCGCTCCGGCCTGGGGCCAGCTCGTAGACCTGAAGGGACAGCAGTGGATTATTGTGACGCTGAGCAACGATCCAGCCCCGGGAACCGCTGGCCACGAAGAGTTCATCGGCTACATCCCCACATTGTCCCTGGTGCATGAACTCAATCGGTTGTCCATACTGGACCTTGAATGGGCCTATCGAGGGGGTATGCTGATCAACGGGGGCAGCGAAAGGAACGTCCACTGGTTTGGTAGACAGCATCGCCTCTGGGTCCGGTATGCCGCTGAAAGGCTCGATTTACGATTAGGTCTGCAGAAAATCGCCTTTGGTCCGGGGCAATTAATGCGGCCACTGGCCTGGTTCGATACCTTTGATCTGCGGGATCCCACGGGCCAGACGGAAGGGGTGACGGCGATTCGTCTCCAGTATTTCCTAGGGCCGCGACTGGTGGTGTGGGGGTGGGGCATCCGCCCGGATGTACCCGACAGTCTGTCGGTAGGTGGTCGTGTGGAATACACTTTCGGCGCCAGTGAGGTGGCCTTGACCTTTCATCGCCATCAACCTACCCGCCTGGATTATACGGGCCCACCCCTGCTCTTCTCCGGGAATAAAGAGGAACGTTATGGCTTGGATTTGCGGTGGGATGGCCCGATAGGCTTATGGACCGAGATGGTATCTGCTCGGGCAGTGGCGGCGCCGGTGGGTCCTTTAGACAGGATGGAGTTGGCCATGTTCGGCGGAGATTATACCCTT
Organism: Fidelibacterota bacterium; assembly: GCA_022563485.1. Taxonomy (GTDB): domain Bacteria; phylum Fidelibacterota; class Marinisomatia; order SCGC-AAA003-L08; family TS1B11; genus JADFNF01. Next base: position 17,248 of record JADFNF010000006.1, read on the forward strand.
CCGGTAGGCCTTGGCCTGTATGTCATGGCTGAGCACCTGTGGTCACGCATCACCATAGGGGATTTGCAGGCGGTGTCGCAGGTGTCGATGGCTATGGCCAGCTACCCATTTGGGATGCTGGATCGCTTGTTGTTGGTGGTGGTCTACAGCAGGCGCCAAAAATCGCTCTACCGCTTTCTGCAATGGCAGCGCACCTACGACAACTTTATCTTGACCCTGATCGGTTTCGTCAATCCCGAGCGGAGTATCGACGCCGCCACGGCTTTTGGAGCTCAGGGTGGTGTTTCAGGCCAATCGCTGGCCAGCGCGGGCAGGGGTATGCAATTCATGATTATTTACAATCATTAAGCTGGGGGGATCATGGCCCATCATCACATTGTCGAAATTCGAGGTCTGGTGAAGCGCTTTCCCATGGGCGGCAACCATTTCACCGCCCTGAAAGGTATTGACCTGGACATTGAGATCGGGGAGTTCACCGGCCTGGTGGGGCCGTCCGGCTCGGGCAAGACCACCCTGCTGAACATCATCGGGGGCTTGGATGCCCCTTCTGAGGGGACGCTCACGGTATTGGATATGGCCCTGGCGGAGAAAAATCACAAAGAACTGGCGGCGTTGCGCCGGCACGGGATCGGGTTTATTTTCCAAACCTTTAATCTCCTGCCGGTCTATAGCGCTTATGAGAATGTGGAACTTCCCCTCCTGTTGCTGGGGCTGCCGGCCGACAAGCGGAAAGCGGCAGTGATGCATGCCCTGGAACGGGTGGGTCTCACCGACAAGGCCCAATCGCGGCCGGCTCAGTTGAGTGGCGGCGAGAGCCAGCGCGTGGCGATTGCCCGGGCCATCGTGAAGGAGCCTCGGCTGGTGCTGGCCGATGAACCTACCGCCAACCTCGATGCCGCGAATTCCCACAATGTCATGGGCATTCTGGCGCGGCTCAACCGGGAGCTGTCCACCTCATTCATCTTTGCCACCCACGATGAAAAGGTAATGGGATACCTCACCCGCGTCCTGCATCTGGTGGATGGCACCATCCAGCGGGAGGAGCTCGTCGAACATCCCCAGTTTTTGGAAAAGGTCTGATGTTGACCCTGAAGCTGGCGCTGCGTAACCTCATCGGGGCCGGAACCCGCACCTGGCTGAACGTGCTGGTGACTTCCCTATCTTTCGTGCTCATCATCTTCATGAGCGGCATGTATCGTGGCCTCATCGAGTACGCGATGCGAATCATGATTGCGACGGAGATCGGCGGCGGGGAGTACTGGCATCCACTCTACGACCCTGAGGACCCGCTCTCCATCGACGACGCCCACGGCCTCTTGCCCCCCGGCATTGCCGCCCAGGTAGCCCAGGGCCGGGCTATGCCCGTGCTGGTGATTCAAGGCTCCATGTATCCCAATGGCCGGATGATGCCGACCCTCATCAAGGGTATCCCACCAGGGCAACAGGTGGTGGACCTCCCCACAGGCGACCTGGCCCTCCCGCGGACGGATCGGGTCGTCCCGGTTTTTATCGGCACCGGTATGGCCCAATCCACTCGGCTGCAGCTGGGCGACCGTTTCACCCTGCGGTGGATGGATGCCGAGGGGACCTATGACGCTGTCGAGGCTGAGGTTGTAACCATTGTGGACATGGAGAATTTCAAGGTGGACCGGGGCCAGGTATGGATACCGTTGGCCCGATTGCAACAGATGGCGGCCATGGCGGATGAGGCCACCTACGCCGTGGTATCCCGGGAGACAGATCTGCTGCTGGATACTGGCTCCTGGCTGGCCAGGAGCGTGAAACATTTGCTCCAGGATATTGTGCAAATGGTGCAGGCGGACCAAGCCTACGCCAAATCCATGTACGGGATGCTGATCGGCCTGGCCGCCCTGGGCATCTTCAATTCCCAGGTCCTGTCCATATTTCGCCGGCAGAAGGAGATCGGCACCCTCATGGCCCTGGGTATGACTCGCAGTCGACTGGTAGGGCTATTTACCCTGGAAGGGGGGCTTCATAGCCTGCTGGCCTTGATCCTGGCGGCCGTCTACGGTGGCCCGCTCCTTTATCTGGCAGCCAGCCGGGGCATTCCCCTGCCCTACGAAGGGGCTGATATCGGTTTCGTCATGGCCAAACGGCTGTTTCCTGTCTATAGTGTGGGGCTCCTGGTTGGCACCACCGCGCTGGTAGCGGGCATCGTAACGTTGGTGAGCTATCTCCCGGCACGCAAAATTGCCCAACTTAAGCCCACCGAGGCTCTACGTGGGAGGGTGATCTAATGATCCAGTTCTTCGTGAAGGGGGTGATCCGGGACCGCTCCCGCAGCCTGTTCAGTTTCATTGTGGTTACCCTGGGGGTGTTCCTGGCGGTGATCTTCCGGGGTTTCATGGCGGGCGTATTTGACGACATGATGCGTCAGAGCGCAATCATGCAGACCGGGCACGTCAAAGTGGCCACCCGCGCCTATGCCGAGGAGGCCGATTTGATGCCCAACGATCTGGCGATCCTGGAGGTGGATTCGTTGATCACGGCCCTGGAACAGCACTATCCGGCGCTATTCTGGACCCCCCGCATCACCTTTGCCGGCCTCCTGGATGTTCCCGATGCACAGGGAGAGACCAGGAAGCAGGGCGCCATGATGGGAGTGGCCATTGATTTCTTCTCCGAGAGCACGCGCCAGATCGAACTCTGGGATCTGAATAACAAACTGACCAGTGGCAACTTGCCCCGAACCCCTGAGGAAGTCCTGCTGGGGAACGAATTCGCCCGCCGTCTGGAAGTGGAGATCGGCGATGTGGTCACTTTCATTGGCGGCACCATGTATGGGGGCTTCGCGTCCTACAACTTCACGGTGGCCGGTACTGTTTCCCTGGGTGTCGGCGCTTTCGACCGGAACATCCTCATGGTGGACCTGGAGGGCGCCCGCCAGGCCCTGGACATGGAAAACGCCGCTTCCTTTGTCATGGGCTTTTACCAGGACATGTTTTACGACGACCCGGGCAGCGTCATTTTGAGCGCCCGATTCAACGATGCGCACAGCGCCGAGGAGAATGATGTGTTCGGCCCGGTTATGCATGCTCTCAGGGACCAGCAGAATTTGGGTGCCATGGTTGATTTAAGTGGTCAGGTGTTGTGGCTGATTATCGGGATTTTCATGTTTGCCGTAACGGTCGTCCTGTGGAACCTAGGTCTCATGAACGGCCTGCGACGATACGGCGAGATCGGGGTGCGTTTGGCCATGGGTGAAACCAAGACCCACGTTTTCGGTACCATGCTCATTGAGTCTCTGATCATTGGGATGGCCGGAACCGTAGTGGGTACCGCCATGGGGTTGCTCCTGGTCCTTTATTTGCAGGAGGTGGGGCTGGACTATTCCGCCCTCATGGAGAACTATGCCATTCCCGTTTCCACCGTCATGCGAGGTAAGATTACCCCGGACCTATACGTTATCGGCGTCGTTCCGGGCATTTTTGCCACCCTCATCGGTACCATGCTGGCGGGGCGCGGTATATACAAACGGGAGCTGTCCCAACTGTTCAAGGAGCTGGAAACATGAGACGACGGCACATCATATTAGCTGTCCTGGCGGTCACGGTAACCGTTTCCCGAGCTTGGGGCGGCCAACTGGAGGATACCCCTACCGCCGAGGAATTGATCAAAGCCATGGACGCCAACCTGACCGCTAAGACGCAAATCCTCACCAGCCGGATGGTGGTGCACGGGCGACGGTCGAGCCGCACCATCGTGTCCAAAAGTTGGATCGTAGGAACCGATAAGGCCTTCACCGAGTACCTGGCACCCCCCAGGGAGGCCGGCACCAAGATGCTCAAGGTGGGTAACCAGCTGCGCACCTACTCCCCCCAGACGGATCGCATCATCCAGATATCCGGGCACATGCTGCGCCAGTCCCTCATGGGTTCGGACCTGTCCTACCAGGACATGATGGAGGACCAGGAGTTCCTGTCGGCCTACGAGGGTGTGGTGGAGGGATCGGAGCTGCTCAACGGCCGGGACAGCTGGATCCTGATCCTCACGGCCAGGGAGACAGGGCTGGCCTATCCCCTGCGCAAGGCGTGGGTGGACAAGGAGTGGCTCCTGCCCATGCGGGAGGAGTTATACGCCAAGAGCGGCAAGCTGCTCAAGTCGGTCCAAGTGAGGGATGTCATGGAGGTGGAAGGCCGGTGGTATCCCAAGGTGTGGGTCTTCAAGGACGAGCTCAAGCGCAACAGCCGGGGCACTGAGTGGATCGTCGACGAGATCACCTTCGACGTGCCCATCCCCGACTCCCGGTTCACCAAGGCGGCCCTGCGGAAGTAGACCCGGCTGACGGTCATGACCTTCAATTTCAAGTATGCCAGCGAGCAGGGTGAACACAAGTGGTCCGACTGCCGCATCGACTTGATTCTCGTCACCCCCGACTTTCGGGTGGGCCGGGCCGACGTGGTCATCCACCAGGAGCAGGGCCGGTATCCCTCCGATCACTTTCCGGTGGTTTGTGAGCTCGAGTTGTCACCGAAAGACTGACCGCCGCCACCGGTTTTCACTATTTGTTGCAACCGGACCTATTCGGGCGTAATTTTTGGCGACCAAAAGGGTCGTATTTGAGGTAACATGCTTAAACTGACGCGCAAAACCGAGTACGCATTGCTGGCCCTGGGACACCTGTGCCACGACGACGGCGGCAGCGCCACCAAGGTGCGGGAGATCGCCAATACATATAACATCCCCTTTCCAGTCCTCGCTAAAGTGATGCAGCAGTTGGCCCGGCACAATTTTGTGGAACCCATCAAGGGTGCCCAGGGTGGCTACCGATTAAAGGTTGATCCGGTGGAAATTGATCTGTGGCAATTCCTCGAAGAGATGGAAGGTCGCTCGGCGATTGTGGGTTGCTTTGTCGATGAAGCCTGCGACCAGTTGCCCACGTGTATGATTCGATCGCCCCTGCACATTATCGATGACACCATTAAATCGGTGTTCCACGGTATGACCCTTAAGGATGTCATTCGTCCCGCAGTCCCTTTCAGGGGTCTGGCAAGTGCCACCGGTACGCCATCAACCTCAACCACGGAGATACAGGCATGATTAGCCAGCAGGAGATCGTTGAGGTGCTCAAGCAATGCTACGACCCGGAAATACCGGTGGATTTATGGAACCTTGGCCTGATCTATGACGTTCAGATCAAGGCTCATGATGAGGATAGCGCCGATGTCGATATCGTCATGTCCTTGACCACACCGGGGTGTGGGATGGGCGGCCAGATGGCTCAGGACATCACCACCAAGCTGGAAAGCCTGGCCCATGTCCGCCGTGCGGTGGTAACGGTAACTTTCGATCCACCGTGGACCCCGGAAATGATGAAGGACGAAGCCCGGGCGAAGTTGGGCTTTGAGGCCCAGGCCAAACCCGTGGCATCACCGAGCGAGTCGAATATCAACTTGAGTTGGGAGTAACGCAATGACAGAGTCAACCCAGTCCCGTCCCCCTGAGGCCCTACCCGGTCCTGTGAACCCGCCCCTGGGGAGCGAGGAAATTGTCCTGACGCCACCGGCCGCCAAACGCATGAAAATTATCATGGAAGGCGAGGGGAAGTCTGGATATGCCCTGCGCCTGTCGGTGGTGGGCGGCGGCTGCTCCGGACTCAGCTACAACCTGACTTTCGACGACCAGCAAGGTGAGTTCGATAAGGTTTACGAGAGCCAGGGGCTTACTATTTACTGTGATCTGAAAAGTTGGCTCTACCTCCGGGGCACAGAAGTGGACTTTTCCACCGATATGCTCAGCGGTGGTTTCAAACTCAATAACCCCAACGCCACCCGCACCTGCGGCTGCGGCACCAGTTTTTCGGCCTGAGCATGGAAACGGTCCACATGGATGACTTTCTGGACGGTGGTATTCTGCGAGAAGCCGTCTTCCGGGAGAAGGTAGCAGCGGTCGACTGGGCCGGATATGGGGGCAAGCGGGTGCTGATCAAAGGGTGCAGTGACGTACCGATCCCTACTTGGGCTTATCTGATGATCACTGCTCATCTGACCTTGTACGCCGACCACATCCTGTATGGTGAGTCCTGTGCCGCAGTGAAAATATTCAGTAAGGAGAATCATCGTGCTCTTGTTGATGAACCATCATAGGCAGCGGTGCCAACCGCCATTATTATTGAGAATGGACCCTCGCCCATGAGCACTGACCTTAAGACCATAGAGGAGATTACCGGCCAGGAATACAAGTACGGCTTTGTCACCGATATTGAGCAGGATTCCATCCCCCCCGGTTTGAATGAGGATGTCGTGCGGTTGATCTCGGCCAAAAAGAGCGAGCCGGAGTTTCTCCTTCAGTGGCGCCTGAAGGCTTATCGTTACTGGGTAAAGCTTAATAAGGAACAGGGGGAGCCGACATGGGCCAAGGTGAGTTACCCGCCCATTGATTATCAGAGCATTATTTACTACTCGGCGCCCAAACGGCGGCCCGAACTCGACAGCCTGGACGAGGTGGATCCCAAGATCCTGGAAACCTATGCGAAGTTGGGGATTCCCCTGGAGGAGCAGAAGCGGTTGTCAGGGGTGGCCGTGGACGCTGTGTTCGACTCGGTGTCGGTGGCCACCACTTTCAAGGAGGCGCTGGCCGAGGTGGGGGTCATCTTCTGCCCCTTCTCTGAGGCGGTGGGAAAATATCCCGAGCTGGTGCAGCAATATCTGGGTTCGGTGGTCCCCTACACGGACAACTTTTATGCCGCCCTGAACTCGGCGGTATTTAGTGATGGCTCCTTTGTTTACATCCCTAAGGGAGTGCGTTGCCCCATGGAGCTGTCCACCTATTTCCGCATAAATGCGGCCAAGACCGGGCAGTTCGAGCGGACTCTCATTATCGCTGAGGAAGGGAGCTACGTGAGTTACCTGGAGGGCTGCACGGCTCCCATGCGGGATGAGAATCAGCTCCACGCCGCCGTGGTGGAGTTGATCGCCTTGGACAACGCTGAGATCAAATACTCCACCGTGCAGAACTGGTATCCCGGTGATAAAAACGGCAAGGGGGGGATTTACAACTTCGTCACCAAGCGTGGGGCCTGTCGCGGGGTGAGTTCTAAAATTTCATGGACCCAGGTGGAAACCGGGTCGGCCATCACTTGGAAATACCCCAGCTGCCTCCTTCAAGGAGATAATTCCATCGGTGAATTTTATTCGGTGGCATTGACCAATAACTACCAGCAGGCCGACACCGGCACCAAGATGATCCATATCGGGAAGAATACGAGAAGCACCATCATCTCCAAGGGGATCTCCGCCGGGCACGGCCAGAACACGTATCGGGGACAGGTGAAGGTCATGCCCGGCGCCACTGGCGCCCGCAACTATTCCCAATGCGATTCCCTGTTGGTGGGAGATAAGTGTAGCGCCCACACATTTCCCTACATTGACATTCGCAATTCCACGACCCAGATGGAACACGAGGCGTCTACTTCCAAGATTGGCGAGGACCAGATATTCTATTGCCAGCAGCGCGGGATCGCGGTGGAAGACGCCGTCACTATGATCGTCAACGGCTTCTGCAAGGATGTGTTTCGCAAATTGCCCATGGAATTCGCAGTGGAAGCCCAGAAACTGATGGAGGTGAGCTTGGAGGGGAGTGTGGGGTAGTTGTAACAGTGGCAGGAGCAGTCAGCCGCCGGTCTATAACCATTTAAATGAATAGCCCATTGGTATATAGAGAGAGAATCGAGAATGCTTGAGATTAAAAATTTACATGCCAGCATCAACGGGACTGAGATCCTCCGAGGGATTAACCTGACAGTAGGGACCGGCGAGCTGCATGCCATCATGGGGCCAAACGGCTCGGGTAAGAGTACCCTGGCCCAGATCCTGGCTGGGCGGACTACCTATAACGTGACGGTCGACGAGCTGACCTATCAGGGTCGGGACCTTATGGGTATGAGTCCTGAAGTACGTGCCCGGGAAGGTATTTTCCTCTCCTTTCAGTACCCGGTGGTGATCCCCGGTGTGAACAACATGTACTTCCTGCAGGCGGCGGTCAATGCCCAGCGCAAACACCGGGGCGAAGAAGCGATAGACGCTGTCGATTTCCTCAGCCTGGTCAAGGAAAAGGTTAAGCTGGTCCAACTGGACGAAAGTTTCCTTCATCGCCCCGTGAACGAGGGGTTCTCTGGAGGAGAGAAAAAGCGTAACGAGATTCTCCAGATGCTCACGCTGGAGCCCAGGTTAGCGATCCTGGACGAGACCGATTCAGGCTTGGATATCGACGCCTTAAAGATTGTGGCCGACGGGGTGCAGAACTACCGCAGTCCCGAACGCTCCTTATTGGTCATCACCCACTATCAGCGCCTGCTCAACTATATCGAACCCGACTATGTACACGTCCTGATGAATGGGCGGATAGTCAAGTCCGGCGGTCCTGCGTTGGCCCACGAGCTGGAGGCCAAGGGCTACAGCTGGCTTCAGGAAGACCTCCCGGTCGCCCAATAGTTATGGCGAGAAATATGACCAAGGGGGCGGCCGTTCCGGACAGGCTCGCCGCGGCGGGCCTCCCCGTGCCGTTTTCGGCCGGGGCTACGCCGAAGCCTGCTTCTACCAATGTCATCGATGCCTATCGCTCCAGGTTTGATTTCATGAACCAGGAGGGTCGGTTCAGGGACCAACCGGATGATTTACGGCGGCTGCGCGAGGATGCCATGGATCGGTTCGTAAAGCTGGGCTTCCCCACGACCCGCATGGAAGCCTGGCGCAACACCAACGTCGAGCCGCTGGCACGAATCGAGTTTCAGCCACCGGTCGCGAATGGGGCTATTGAGCTCCAGGCAGTGGCGCCATTTTTCCTTGAGGGGAGTTTGCGGGCAGTGGTAGCCGATGGCAAATTCGTCCCGGAGCTATCCTCCTTGAACGAATTGCCGAAGGGGGTGGAAATCCGTGGGCTGGCCGACGCACTTACGCATATGAGCGATGCCGTGATGTCCCATCTGGGACGCTACGCCGAGTTCAAAGATCAGGCCTTCGTGGCCTTGAATACAGCCTTCTTTTCCGATGGGGTATTCATCTCGGTTCCCAACGGAATGGTGCTCGAACGGCCCGTGCAGGTGCTCTATCTGTCCAGCTCCCGCGATGAGACGACGGTGGTCCATCCCCGCACCCTGGTGTTGGCTGGAGAAAACAGCCAGCTTACGGTTATGGAACAGGTGATTGACCTGGCTTCCGGAACCTCGCTGGTCAACGCCGTTACCGAGATCGTGGCCGGCCCCGGCGCAGTGATCGAATATGTCCAGGT
>JADFNF010000007.1 GCA_022563485.1 Fidelibacterota bacterium
ATTGAGCACGGCGATCAGTTTGTGACGGCAAGAACGAGCGTACCAGAAAAGCCGATAGACGTCGCGATCTCCTCATCGGTTATGGCTGTGCCTGATTTCAGCAATTTCGGACGCAGGGCCTTCCAGGAGTGGAGAGAGTCGGAGAATAACGATATCGTTGTAACGTGGAACAACGAAGATGAGCTATGGTATTACGTCACTCTTCTTAATATTGATGAGAATCCGAATCCGGAACCCGTCAACATATTCGGACGTGAAAACCTTCGGAGTTTTATTTTCCCGCCGATAAATGACGATACTTATCGCATCCGCCTGCCTTCGATTACACATCTGGGACTGCATCGGATCACCGTTTATAAGGTAAACCAGGAGTACGTGGATCTTTATGAATCCAGGGAGCAGGATTCACGGGATTTGAATGAGCCCTTGACAAATATTGAGGGTGGTCTAGGAGTGTTTGCAGCGTTTAGCAGTGAGAGCGTTATGCTTAATGTGATACAGTAAGACAGTCGGAGTAAACGATTAAAAATCCAAGGAGTTATCAATTTGCGTGGTAAAAAGCCTTTTCCTTGGTACTCAGCTCCTTTTTATTTGCTTAAGTAATATGATACTTGTTGAGTTGCATTGGCTGCAATCCCCTATTAGGCGAAGGTCGTTCCGGACGAGGCTGAGAGGATCGTGGCGTTTAAATAGGGTTTGTGGGCGTCAATGGGCCGGCAGACGGAAAGTGGCTGTATCCTGGTGCAAAACGGCGTTAACCTTCGCCGGCGGCCGGTGTCTAACAGGTATCATGGATGAAAGACGACCAGACCCTCATCGATCGGTTTTTGCGTGGGGATCAGCGCGCCTTCGATCAATTGGTCCTGAATCACCAGGAAAAGGTCCGGCAGTTCATGTACCGGGCCACTGGAGATTTCGATGACACAAATGATTTGGCCCAGGAAGCCTTCATCAAGGTCTACCATCAGCTCCATCGGTTTCGCCGCCAGAGCGCATTTTCCACCTGGCTCTACCGGATTGCCGCTAATGTCCTCAGCACTCACTTTCGCCGCCGGTCGTTCCGGCAATGGCTGCCCCTGGGTGACCGGCTCGCCGCGGATCCGGCACCTAACCCTGACGATGCCGCCGACCTGCGCCGGGAACTCCTGGCCCAGTTGCCCCGTCTACCCGCCCGGGAACGTCAAGTGGTGATCCTGAGAGGTCTGCAGGAACTCCCGGTGGCTGATACCGCCCGGATTCTGGGTACGTCCGAGAACGTGGTGAAGGTCGCCTATCATTCGGCCCGCAAGAAATTGAGGGGACGCTTAAAATATGACTGATCCACACCAGCCCATGCCCGATTTTACCGGGGGAGATCAATTCCTGTCGCGATTGCGGGGCACCCTCCACCGGCGGCAGCAACGTCGCTTGGTGGGGACCACCCTGGCATCGGCCCTGGCCGCCGCCTGGCTGGTGGTGGTCTCCTTCACGGCCCTGGAGCGGCAGCTCGATAAGGACATCTGGGAAGACTATTTGCTGAGCCAGAACGAAGAAGCCGGGTGGCTCGCGGTAGAAGAAGAAGCCATGAGAGAAGTTTACCTGGAATCCCTGTATCAGGAGGATGACCTCGATGTGCTCCTAGGGGAGCTGGTGGAGCTCTACGGTGACGATGCCTGGCTTAATGACCTCAAACTGGGAGGATAATACTATGAATAATCGTATCAAAGTTGGCAGTATGTTGGTCGCCATGTGGGCTCTGGGGGGCCCGGTCATGGGACAGTCACACTCGAGCACCCTGATCATATTAGAGGGCGATACCATCGTGGTCCTGGAGGAGGAGCTTTTCGCCGGAGGAGATGAGATTTTTATGGCTCACTTCGCCGGCCATATGCCCGGCATTTTTCTCCAGGATGAGGAGGGCGACGTGATCGTCAGCCGGAGGCGGGGCCGCCGGGGTGGTCAGCGGCTGGCCCTGATGAAGATGTGGCAGATCGCGGAGTTCCTGGACCTGTCCGATGAGCAGGTCGACCAATTGTTTCCGATTCTGCGGGCCAATCAGAAAGAGCAGGATGAGCAGCGTGAAAAACGCCGGGCGCTGCATAAGGCCTATTCGGAGAAGCTCGAGGCTGGAGAAGTTACCAAGCGGGATGTGGACCGTTTCCTGGACGACCTGGTCAAGCTGGACAAAGCCCGGGTGGACCTGCGGCGCAAGCATATGAAGAATATCGCAGGCGCCCTCGAGCAGGACAAGATGGCGAAATTTGTGGTCTTTGACGAGCGGTTCAAGCAGCGGCTTCACCGGATGGTCCGGCCTCCCTGGCCACCTAAAGCACCTGGAAGAAGATGGGCGCCTAAAGGGCCTGGGAAAAGATGGGCACCTGATAAGAAGCAAAAGTAAGCTGTCGCACAGCCTTCCCTCCCCCGCCCTGCCCTCCCGAGATTGGCCCTCAAGTCCGGGAGGGCTTTCATGATCGGATAGAGTGGACCTGCCTACGGGGATAGATCCCCTATGGCCGAAAGCAGCCTGGTCTACTAAAGTGGGAGGGTTGGGTTCCGGCGGCTGTAATTTCGTTGACTGCTATGGGGGGAAAAGTGACGCCCAAAGACGTATCAAAGCCGGGGTTCTGGGAATCCCTGTACCGGGCAGGCCGGACGGCCTGGGACCTGGGGGGACCGACCCCTATCCTCCAGAAGTGGCTCCGGGACAACCAGGGCCATGGTGAGAAGGTATGTGTGCTCGGCGCAGGTAACGGCCATGACGCCATGGCCTTCGCCCAGGCCGGTTACAAAGTCACGGCCGTCGATTTCGCTCCCACCCCGTCACGGCAATTGGCGGATAAAGCCGCCGCCGCCAAGCTATCCCTAACCGTCCTCCCCATCGATCTGTTCCAACTGCCCGCCAAACACTCCGAGTCATTCGACCTGGTGCTGGAATACACCACCTTCTGCTCCATCGATCCCCATCAACGAGATGCCTTTGTAGCCACGGTGACCAGCATACTCAAAACTGAGGGACGGCTGCTGGCCCTGTTTTTTCCCATGGATCAGGCCGCCGATGCGGGTCCCCCTTTTGGCCTGAGCCGGGACGAGATCAGGGAGCGGTTCGAGCATTACTTTCATATTGTGTCGGAAGAGTGGCCGGAAGACTCGGTTCCCACCCGGCGTCTGAGGGAGCTACTTGTGCTCATGGAAAAATTATAGGCTCGCCATTGAGGCGGCGCTAACTCCTTGCAGAAGTTCATCTTCATGGGATAAGTTTTCCATGATACCTATGGACGCTATACGCCTTGAGAATATCGCCCTGTTCGCCCACCACGGTGTGACTCCGCAGGAGCAGAAATTAGGCCAACGCTTCTATGTCGATGTGGAGCTGACCTGCGACCTCACCGCCGCTGCCCGTGAGGACGACCTCAGCCAGACCATCGACTATGAGGGGGTCTACCACACCGTGGTGGAGGCCTTTACCGGACGGCCCTACCAGCTGCTTGAGGGCGCCGGTTGGGCGGTGATGATGGCCTTGTTCCAAAAATTTCCCGCAGAGCAAATTACCGTGCGGCTGCGTAAGCCGTCAGCCCCCATTGACGGGATATTTGATACTGTGGAAGTGGAATTGACCCGCCAGCGGCATGAGATGCCCCGTGGCTGAGGCACCGGTGGCTGAGCAGGTGGTGCTAGGGCTGGGTTCGAACCTGGGCGATCGGGATGCTCACCTACAGGCAGCCAGGACCAGGCTTCAACGTGCAACTGGCCTGGATATTGAATCCGTCAGCCCGATCTATGAATCGCTACCCCTGGAGACCATCACGCCACAAGGACCGTATTTGAACCAGGTGTTGCTGATTTCAACCCACCTGGCACCCAGAAGGCTCCTAGACCTGTGCCGAGCTGTTGAGGCCCAGTCAGGCCGTCCCAGGGACCACGGTCCCGGGCTTGCACGCACCATGGATATCGATATTATCGCCTACGGATCGCTGGTCCTTGATCATCCAGGTTTGGTCCTGCCCCACCCGCGCTACACCGAGCGAAAGTTTGTGCTGTTGCCGTTGCAAAGTGTTCTGCCCGACTTCACCGATCCGGTGACCGGCCGCGCGATTGAATGGTTGGTGGAAGCCTGTCCCGACGCTTCAGCGGTCAAGGTTTGGTCTGGCCAGGAGGCCGTACCATGCTAGGCAAAGCCTTTCTACTGGCGATTGAAGGTTCCATCGCCGTGGGAAAGACCTCCCTGGCCCGGTTGATCACCGAGCGCCTCGAAGCCCGGCTGGTACTGGAAGACTTCCAGGACAATCCCTTCCTGGAAGATTTTTACCGAAAACCGGAGCTGTATGCCTTTCAGACCCAGCTCTGGTTTCTCCTGTCCCGTTACCGGCAGCAGCAGGAGCTCCAACAAATTGACCTTTTCGCACCCCTGTTGGTGACCGATTACATGTTCATGAAGGATCGAATTTTCGCCTCCCTGACGTTGAACGACCGGGAAATGATCCTTTACGACCGGGTTGCCAACCTACTGGAACGGGAGGTTGCCATGCCGGACCTGGTTATTTACCTTCAATCCGACACAGACCGCCTTATGGCCAACATTAAGAAGCGGGGCCGGTCCTATGAAACTGGAATTGACTGGAATTATCTCGACTCCCTGAACCAACTCTATAATGAATATTTCTTTCGCTATACCAGGAGTCCATTGTTGATCATCAACACCAACGATATTGATTTTGTCAACAGTCAGAGTGATTTTGATGAGATCATTACCTTTATTCGCAAGCCGGTGACCGGTACCCGATTCTTTAATCCTACCCGGAGTTTTTAGGGCGCCATGTTTCGTTCTCTGCTCATCATCATCCTGGGTGGCGTGCTGGCCTGGTTGATTCTCCACCTCATCCGGACGGTGCGGCAGGTCATGCCGGGAGAACCCGCCAAACCCGCTGACCCTTTCCAGAATGAAAAGATCATCGATGCTGAGTTCGAGGACGTGGAGCAGGACGATGAGGACCAGGGGGGGTAGATGCTGGCAGTTCGCCTTCACCGGCACGGTGATCCCCAGGTCCTGCGCGTCGAGGATGTGCCGCGTCCCCAAGTGGGCAGGGGCGAAATTCTCGTGGCCATGAAAGCCGCCGCCTTGAATCACCTGGACCTGTGGCTGCGCAACGGTCTGCCGGGACTCAAAATGCCCCTGCCCATGATCATGGGGAGTGATGGCGCCGGTGTGGTCACTGAAATCGGAGCCGGGGTGGACGGCTTTGCAGTGGGCGATGAAGTCGTGATCCAGCCGGGCCTCTTCTGTGGACGCTGCGCCGTTTGCCGGGCCGGCCGGGAGAACCTCTGCCCGGAATTCGGCATCTTGGGGGAAAAAATCGACGGTGTGCAAGCCCAGTATGTGAACCTGAAGCCGGTGAATGCGTACAAGAAACCGACCGGACTGACTTTTGAGGAAGCTGCCTCCATCGGACTGGTTTTTTTGACCGCCTACCAGATGTTGATCAAGCGGGCGCAGCTCCACCAAGGAGAGACTGTGTTGGTCATCGGTGGAAATTCAGGTGTGGGTGCGGCTGCTATTCAGATCGCGGCCGATCGAGGGGCCCGGGTTATCGCCACCGCGTCCAAAGGGGCCAAGTCGGAATTTGCCCGATCGATAGGGGCCCATGAAGTGGTGGATCATTACCAGAAAGGGTGGCATAAGCAGGTGCTGGAACTGGCCGGGCCGGATAAGGTGCAGGTGGTCTTCGATCACGTTGGACCCGCTACATGGGATGAGTCCCTGAAGACCATGGGGCTGGGGGCGCGGCTGGTGTTCTGCGGCGCCACCTCTGGCCAGGAGACGACCCTCAACATACGCCTCGCCTACCGCAAGCACCACAGTTTTTTAGGCTCGACGATGGGTGATCTGGATAGTTTCAAAGCCGTCATGAAGGGATTTGAGGAGGGACGCTATCACCCCAACGTAGACAAAATATTCCCCCTTGAAGAGATCGCCGACGCACACCGGTATTTGGAGGCGGGTCGTCATCAGGGGAAAATCGTGGTGCGTCTTCCTGGTGGCCAGTACTGACTCAGGGATGATCGGGTATGCAGCCCTTTGAGAAGCATATTTTTGTCTGCACCAACCAACGGCCTGCGGCAAGCCCCAAGGGTTGCTGCAACGACAAGGGTGGTTCGGAGCTCAGGGTGGCATTTGTCACCGGCCTGGCCAAACGGGGTCTGAAGGGACAGGTACGAGCCAATAAGAGCGGCTGTCTGGATGCCTGTGAACTGGGCCCGACGGTGGTGATCTATCCGGCAGGGGTGTGGTACCTGAAGGTTACCCCTGATGACGTGGAAGAGATCATCGAAACGTCTATCGTAGGTGACGGTGTGGTGAAGCGTTTGGTGGCCACGCCTGATCACTGGGAGCGCCTGGGCCAGCTCCGCGCAATCACAAATACTAACATCAAACTGAAAAACATTGTTGCGGAGGGATCATGAAGCACTACATACAACTGGCTACCTGCCTGGCCATAGCCTGGATCATCCTACCGGTTGCGGCCGGCGCCCAGGAAAAGGATCGCGTGAAGGGTGATTCCGGATTTGGCTTCGCCCTTTCGACCAATGGACAGTCGCTGTTCTATACCCGCGGGACCAACCCCTTCAGGACGCACCACCGCTATATTTCGGTTGGGTTCCACCAGGAAGAACACGGCATCAGTGTCCCCTATCGCGATCCCTTCACTGGCATCGTGCAGAGCAATCCCTCCCGGTCCTATTACCTGGAGCTGGGTGGAGGCTGGCGCCGCCTCTGGCTGCAGGACAAACTGGCCGCAGGATTTTTCCCCCACACCATGGTGGAACTTGGCCTCTCGGGGTATCTGGCCCAGTTTGGGAAGTTCCGCAACTATTTCAAGGAGACGTCCTTACGGTGGTTGCCCTACGCACAGGTGGGCTTCGGGGCGTCAATCCATACGGGGACGGTGTTCTATCGTATCGAGATGGGCTATCTTTCCTCCCTACCCTTACCTGTCAAGAACGGGTTCAAAGCTTATCAGGGCGTCTTTTTGAAAGTGGTGGCCGCGAGTGGCCAAAAGCCACGATAAGGACCGATCGAACAAGGATTGATCCCTCGCGTAAGTTGGATGTCCCGGACATAAGATTAATCACCCAATCCGGGTTTAGTTGCCTAAGTTAGTATGAGTGATCTTATCGTCACTTACCCCATGCACGGAATACGGTCCTTTATTTTAAGAGTGAAAGCCCCCGCACCACCTGTGCTCATCCCGAGCCGGAGGTAGCAGGACCATGCATATATCCAACCTCGTTCTGCACGGCTTCAAGTCTTTCGGGAAAAAGACGTCCATGTCCTTCGGCAGAGGGATTACCGGTCTGGTGGGTCCCAACGGTTGCGGTAAGACCAATATCGTGGATGCCTTGCGGTGGGTATTGGGTGAGCAGAAGATGAGTGTCCTACGCTCCACCCGCATGGAAGAGATCATTTTCAACGGCAGCAAGAATCGCAAGCCCTCCTCACTGTGTGAGGTGATCCTGACGATCCACAATGACAAGTCCAAACTGCCGGCCGAATATACCGACATCGAGATCAGCCGCCGTCTCTACCGTGATGGTGAGAGCGAGTACCTCATCAATCGCACCCCCTGCCGCCGGAGGGATCTCCTGGACCTCTTTGTGGACACGGGCATGGGCAGTGACGCTTACTCGGTCATCGAGCTGAAGATGATCGAGGCCATCCTATCGGAAACCGGTGAGGACCGGCGGCGCATGTTTGAGGAGGCCGCCGGAATCAACAAGTATAAGTCCCAACGGGCGTCCACCCAGCGGAAATTGGAGGCCACCCATCAGGACCTGGAGCGGGTGCACGATATTATCACTGAAGTGGACGGACAGGTCCGTGCGCTGGGGCTCCAGTTGAAGCGGTTTGAGCGTCATAAAACGTTGGGTTCTGACCTGAAGCACAAGGAGATCGCGCTGGCCGGCTTTCAGATTGGGGCACTGGCGCGGAAAATAAAGCCCCTGCAGGACTCGTTGCGCACTGGTCGCGACAGCCATAAGGCCGAAGCGGCGGCGATTACCGGGGATGAACAGCAGTTGGCCACGTTTCAGGCTACTCTTGATCGTCAGGAGCAGGACCTGGAAGCTGCCCGTCAGTCTTTCTCTGGGGCCACCGCGCAGTTGAACGAACTCAAACAGCAGCAGCTGGTCAGGGAAGAGCAGCTGCGTTCGACCCGCCAAAGCCGGGAACGCTTTGAGCAGGAACAAAAAGCGGAGATCGAGCGACGGAAATCCTATACGGATGAACTCATTGGCCTAGAAGAGCAGTTGAAAATCTTGGGGCCGCAGCTGGAGACGATGCAGTCGGCCCTGGAAGCCAAAAGGGGTGAAGAATCTGCTGTCACCGAGAGCTACCGGGCTGGTGAACAGCGGATTCAGGCTGCCCGGGAGCAGAAGTTTACCCATCAACACCGCGTGCAGGAGGAGGAAGCCCGGCGCAGGCGTGCGGTGGAGATCATCGGGGATAAAACCGGGGAACTGGCCCGCCTGGAACAGAACATAACCGCCCTGGAGGACGAGGTGGCCGCCCTCCAGCAGCAGCAGCAGACGCTCAGCGGCGCCAAGGGCGAGTTGGAAACCCGTCTAGCCGGCCTGGCCAAGGACCTTGAAAAAGCCACGGTGCTGCTCACCGAACTGGATGAACATGAGACCAAGCTGCGCGACGACCACCATCGCGTGGCTACCGAAGTCCAGGTGCTGCAGTCGAGTCTGGACATCTTCTCGGAGCTACTGGAGAGCCTGGAAGGGTATCCCAGTGGCGTCCGTGAGGTGCTGGCGGTAAAAGACCGCTTTCCCGACCTACTGGGGACGGTGGCCGATCTGGTGGATGTGAAAGCCGATTACACCCTGGCGGTGGAGACGGCCTTGGGGCCCTATGTTACCTGCCTGGTGACCACAACTCACCGACAAGCTCGTGAGTTGCTGGACTATGCCGCTGAGCACGGTCTGGGCCGGCTTTCGGTGATCCCCCTTGACCGCCTCGCCCACCACGGAATGGATGGCTCCAGTTCCCCGGACACGGTGCCGGGAGCCGGGATTCCCCTTATGGAACTGGTGACAGTACCGGCGACCCTCGCCGGTCTGTACCAACGACTGCTCGCCGACATGTATTTGGGTGAGGATGGGGCGCCGGATTATGAAGACCTCCCCAAGGGCACGACCGTGGTGACCGTAGCCGGCCAGCTCTATGGCGATGTGCCGGTACTGGTGCATTTGGGGAGCGCTCCCACCGGCAATGGAGACGGCGCCGCGTTCCCGGGCAGCGTAGCCATCGTCGGCCGGTCCCGTGAGGTGGACCGTCTCAGGCAGGCCATCGAGACAGCGACGCAGAAGGCCGATCAGCTGGCCCAGGAATTAGGCGAATTCAAGGACCGGCGGGCCGAACTCAACCAGCGTCATAAAATGATCGATGAGGATACGGGCCGCGCTGTAAGCGAAATCAACCGCTCCAACCGGGAACTGACCCAACTGGAATATGAGCAGGGGCGACTCACCCATGATCTCAGGGATCTGCAGGTTCAACTCCCCGAGATGCAGCTGGCCATACGGACCCTGGAGACCAACCTCTCAGCCTATGAAAAGGTGATTGCCGAGCTCAACGAGCAGACTTCCCGGCTGGACGAGACGATAGGTGAGGCGGAACAGGTCTACCAGGCGGTCCGGGAAAAGCGTGATATCTGGCGGGAGGAACTCCAGGAGCTGCGGTTCAACCTGATCAACGGTGAAAACCGGCGGGAGAATTTGGCCGGTCGTCGACTGTCACTCGAAGATTCCCGGTCGGCCTCCATCGAGCGCATTGCCCAGCTACAGACCGATACGGATCAGGCCGGCAAGACGATAGACGAGTTGACCGTACGACTGACTGAGGCCCGGGAGGTTCGCAAAGGACTGGAGGAGCAGGTGAACCGCCAGGCAGCCGCCAGCAGTGAAAAGGAAACCGCCGCCAGGAAAATCAGGGAAACAATGACCCAGCTTGGGGAACAGATTCGTCAGCGCCAGCACAGACGTGAAGCCACTCTGACCGGGCATCAGGAATTGGAACTAAAACTTATCGAATGGGAAAAGCAGGCGGAGTTGATCCGGTCGCGTATTCGCGAGATATATGCTGCGGAGATCCCCGAGCAGGAAGGGACTTCCGAGACCGGCGATCCAGACGCCCTGCAAGCCGGAATTCAGAAAATTCAAGCGTCTCTGGAGCACATCGGTCCCATCAACATGGCCGTGGCGGATGAGTACGCCGAGGAGTCCAAGCGTTTCAACTTCCTCACCGAGCAGCGGGATGATCTCCTGGAAGCCGAGACGAGCCTTCGGGAGTCCATCGAAAAGATCGACCACCAAGCCCGTGAGCAGTTCCGTGAGACCTACGACAAGATTCGATACCACTTCCAGCAGACCTTCAACCTGTTCTTTGAGGGAGGTGAAGGGAACCTGCGGCTGGTGGGTGACCCCGATCCCCTGGAGAGCAACATTGAGATCATTGCCCGCCCCCCGAATAAGGCGACCCAATCACTGCGCAGCCTATCGGCCGGTGAGAAAGCCCTTACCGCCATTGCTCTGCTGTTTGCCATCTACATGGTCAAGCCCTCCCCGTTCTGTATTCTCGATGAGGTGGACGCGCCGCTGGATGACATCAATATCGCCAAGTTCAGCCGGGTGATCAGCCAGTTCGCCAAGGACACCCAGTTTATCATCGTGACCCACAACAAGTTGACCATGGAACGGGTCGACTACCTGTACGGCGTCACGATGGAAGAGGAAGGCCTCTCCAAACTCGTTTCAGTGGACCTCAGTGCGCACGCCAGTTAAGGTGATCCTGATGGCCGGGTGGGCTCTGAGTGGGACTATCCTGGAGTCCCAGGGACCAGCTGCTACACGGCTGGATGTGGCCATCGATACGGGCCTGTTTCGAGCCGCCGGGGGACGTTCCAGCCTGGAGGTGTATTTGGGCATTGACCGGGCCCTGCTCACCTATGACCGGGTCCAGGGCCAACCGGACGTCACCCTCGCTGCCGTGGCGTTGCTCAAGCAACACGGGCAGGTGGTCGATTTTAGAGAGCTGCAAGTCCATGACGTTCTCAGGGGGCAGACGGAAATCCCAAGGGGGCGCATCCCCAAACTGGCCACCTTCACCCCGGCGCCGGGAACGTATCTGCTCCAGATCGTGGTGGAGGATCAACTGGGGAACAAGTTTGACAGCACCATCCAGGTGGTGGTCCCGGCTTACCGGGAATGGGAGCTGGGCATGAGCGGGATCCAAATCGCCGCCCTGATTCGACGGTCTACTTCCAAAAACGGTGAATTTTACAAGCATGGGCTGGTGGTTCGGCCCCGGGCCTCGGCGACCTATGGCGGGGATCATCCGCTCCTGTGGTACTTCGCCGTGGTCTATGGTGTGACCCACCTCGACACGGTTGAGATTCAGGCCACCATCTGGCAGGACAGCGTGCAGGTCTTCTCCACCGGCTTCAAGCACAGCCCTTCGCCCGCCCTCATCTACGTGGACCGGGGCGCCATCAACGTGACCGCCCTGAATCCCGGTAGCTACCAACTCCAGCTCAAGGCCGTGGCCGCCGGGGATTCGACCACCAGCACGACCCCCTTCCAGGTGGCGGGATCGAGCGCAGCGCCCGGGGATTCGGGTGATGGATTAGCCGCCCTGCCCCCCGATGACCTCATCGACTTTGCGATGGGCCTCCACGCCGCCTGGCCCCGGCTGGATGTGCGCCGCTTTCGGCAGGCCAACGACTTAGCCCGTGGCGCGATGGTCCGCCGGTTCACCGATCAGCTCGCCTCTATTGCGGGCCAGGATTCGAGTAACTTTCTCGACGAACTCCTCCATCGATGGACCCAGGTCACCGCTTTCGATCAGCTCCAACAGGCCCCTGGCCGTATCAGTCGGCAGGGGCATGCCCTGCTCCTATACGGTCTGCCGGAAACCATCATGGTTTATCCGGCCACTCGGACCCGGCGGGAATACCAGATCTGGACCTACGCCCACCCGGACAGCTCCAACCAGATAACTTTCATTGACGGCGATGGTCATGGTCATTTTGCTCCGGTTCACACAACCCTGCCGGGCGCCGAGGCCCTGGGCTGGGAACGGAACGAGGATTGGCGCCAGCAACTGCCGTGGGTCAGTGTGGCCGAAAAGGTCACAGCGCCCACCATCCCGCCCGCCATTGCCGTACCCTTCCCGGAAACAATCCCACTGGCAGATTCGCTCCACGGGGATACCTCGCTCGTCGGGGAAAGTAGACCTGATACACTTTTAATGGATGGCACGTTGGGTGACACGACGTTGGAGGATACGACTTTGAATAGTTTCATACCGGACGAAATCGGACTGAACAATGTCCCGCCCAGGGATACTTTAACGTTCCCACAACAAATTCCTGATACTACCGGCGTAGAGCCAACCCTGGCCCCATAGACATGGCTAGATACGCGGCCGGAGTCGACATCGGTGCTTCATCAATCAAAACGGGACTATTTAATGAGCGGTGGGAGCTGACGCACCGCTGCGCTGTCATCGACAGTCACACCCTCGAATCGGGCGATGAACTGGTGAGGCGTATACAGGCAAGCATTGAGACCGGCTTGAAGGACCTGGGTGGTACGCTCACCGATCTGGCCGGCATCGGCATCGGTTCACCCGGTCCCATGGATATCAACCGGGGCATCATCCTGGAAACTCCCAACATTCCC
The DNA here is from genome assembly GCA_022563485.1 of Fidelibacterota bacterium. GTDB lineage: Bacteria > Fidelibacterota > Marinisomatia > SCGC-AAA003-L08 > TS1B11 > JADFNF01. Next base: position 12,718 of record JADFNF010000007.1, read on the forward strand.
ATTTTAACTCAATTCCCCCTGAAGGAACGTATGATCCAGGCCAGTCAGGTCCCGGTGTGGCTCGATAATGATGGTAATGTCTTTGCCCTTGGAGAGGCCCACCTGGGCGCGGGCCGGGGCTATCCCTATGTCCTGGCGGTGACCCTGGGTACCGGCTTCGGTTGGGGGATCGTGCTCAACGGTCAGATCCACCACGGGGCCACCGGCACCGCGGCCGAGTACGGCCCCACCCCCTGGCAAGAGGACGGCCGCACCTGGGAAGACGATGTTTCCATTCGGGGGATTATGGGGACCTTTCACGCCCTAGGGGGGCAGGGTGAAACGCCGCAAGACGTGAGCCGGTTGGCTGATAAAGGCGACGAGGCTGCCGTAAAGGCTTGGGAAAGATATGGGATGGTGTTGGGCCTGGCCCTGACCCATGCCGTGAACCTCCTCGATCCCCACGTCATTGTGGTGGGCGGGGCCATCGTAGGAGCATGGGACCATTTTACCCCCGCCATGCTGGCGACCCTGCATCGCTACCTCTGGGCCCCTCCTCGTGAGGCGCTCAAGGTGTTGCCCTCACAGCTGGGCGATGAGGCGGCCCTGTATGGCGCCGTCAGCCAAGTGGCCTTTCAGGAAGATTGAACTTTCCCATGTGGGGACGCCTGCCCAACCCCCTCGACCTCCTGTTCCCGCCCCTTTGCATTCTCTGCACGTCCCCTCTTGAAGGCGAGAAGATCGTTTGCGGCCGGTGTCTGGGAAACCTGTCGCCCACCGGCCTGGGACAGTGGCGGGAACAGGTCCGGGTAGGGGAGGGCCTCGATGAGGTGTGGAGCGCCTACTGGTTTGATGACCAGATGAAGGCACTGATACACGCCCTGAAATATGAGGGCCTTCGCGGGGCAGGTCGTCGGCTGGGCGAGGCTATGTCTCAGCTGTTGGGAACTGACTGCACCCCGGAAAAGTACGGCCTCCTGATTCCCATACCGTTGCACTGGAACCAGCGTCGGCGGCGGGGTTACAATCAGGCCGAAGTCTTGGCGATCCGGCTGGGCCAGCTGTGGCGCATCACCGTAGGCCGGCGCTGCATTGTTCGCCGTCGCTCCACCCAATCGCAAACGGGCTTATCGGTTCAGGAACGACGGGTCAATGTGGCCGGCTGTTTTCGAGTCACCGGAAAGGGAAACGGCCTGAATGTACTGCTGGTGGATGACGTGCTGACCACCGGAGCGACGGCCTCAGCCTGCGGTCTGGCTCTCAAAGAGGGCGGGTATGGCCGGGTCTCCGTCATAACCGTGGCGACGCCGCCGAAAGATGGGTAAGTTTGTGTGCCTGATTTTTTTTACCGAAAGCACCCTAATGGCTGGCGCTAGTACGATATGAAGTCGATAGAAAAATTAACCTTGAAAGGACAACGGGTCCTTATTCGCGTCGATTTTAATGTGCCGTTGGATGATGGGATCGTGGACAATGATTTCCGTATCAGGGCGGCTCTGCCTACCCTCCGGCATTGTATTGAGCAGAACGCCAGCGTGGTGCTCATGTCCCATCTCGGCCGGCCGAATGGCCATCGGGTCCCGGAAAGCTCCTTGCTGCCCATCGCCGAGGACCTGGAGACGCTCCTCGAACGGGATATCATCTTCTCCCAGGATTGCATCTCCGACGAAGCTGTAGATGTCAGCCGAGGGCTGGAACCGGGTCAGGTGCATCTCCTCGAGAATCTCCGTTTCTATCCGGGCGAAGAGACCAATGACCCTGATTTCGCCGCTCGATTGGCCAACCATGGCACCGTCTATATCAACGATGCTTTCGGCACGGCCCATCGTGCCCACGCCAGCAACGTCGGTGTGGTCGCCCATTTTGATCAGGCCGGCATCGGATTGCTCATGGCCAGGGAGGTGCAATTTCTCAAGGAGCAGCTCGACAATCCTAAACGCCCCTATGTGGTGGTGCTGGGCGGGGCCAAGATTGCAGATAAATTGGAACTGGTTCACAAATTGCTGGCCAAAGCCGACCGGCTCGTCATCGGGGGCGGCATGGCCTTCACCTTCTTGAAAGCCCAGGGTAAGAATGTCGGCAGGTCACTGGTGGATGAATCCCTGATCGAAGAGGCCGGGAAGATCCTGGAGGCGGCTAAGTCACAGGGCGTGGAAATCTTTTTACCCCGGGATGTCGTAGCCGCAGATCAGATATCAAAAGACGCGGCCTGGCGCGTGGTGGCGCTTAGCGACCTGAGACCAGACGAAATGGGTGTGGATATCGGCCCGGAGACCTGCACCGAGTTCGGTATGGCTTTGGCGGGAGCCCGGACCATTCTCTGGAACGGCCCCATGGGGGTCTTCGAATATGCTCCCTTCCAGACGGGTACGCAGTTGGTGATCGACACCATCATTGAAGCCACATCCCAGGGGGCCATATCGGTGGTGGGCGGCGGCGATTCGGCCTCGGCCATCGATAAGTTATCCAAAGCTAAGTATTTCACCCATATCAGCACGGGGGGTGGCGCTTCCCTGGAACTGGTCGGCGGGCATACCCTGCCAGCGCTAGAGGCCCTGTCATGAGCGACCGCCGACCGATTATTGCAGCCAACTGGAAGATGAACAAGACGCCCCAAGAGGGAGTTAAGTTTGCTGAGCAACTCACCACAAAGGCCTTGAATCTGGGGAGGGTCGATTTTATCTTAGCCCCTTCAGCTACGGGACTTTTTCACATTCATGGGGCCTTGCGGGACAGCGCTATCGAGCTGGCCGGACAGAATATGCACTTCGCCGAAAGAGGTGCTTACACCGGTGAAAATTCCGCCGCGATGTTGGTGGCCAGCGGCTGCCAGTGGGTGCTTATCGGTCATTCTGAGCGGCGCCATGTTTTCCATGAGAGCGACGAAGATATCCGTAAGAAGATTCCAGCCGCCCTCAGCGCCGGCCTAAAAGTCATCCATTGCATTGGCGAGCGTCTCGAAGAGCGGGAAAAGGGCCGGACCAGGGAAATTCTTCAGCACCAGATCTCCAATGACCTGGCGGACTTGAGTGGATTTCCGGCGGATAAATTAATCATCGCTTACGAGCCGGTGTGGGCCATCGGAACGGGTGTCGTGGCGACGCCGGAGCAAGCCGGGGAAGCCCATGCCCAGATCAGGGAGATCGTGGGGCAGCTGTTCCCCGGACCTTCGGGCGAGCAGGTGAAAATATTGTACGGTGGGAGTGTCAAATCTGACAGTGCCGCCGCGCTCATTCGCATCCCGGGCATTGATGGGTTCCTCATCGGTGGTGCGAGCCTGGATGTTGACGAGTATTGTAACATTGCAGAAATTGCAGCAACGGAGGTGTTAGACAACCGGTGATCTATGGCATTTTGATAGTATTACATATTTTGGTCTCGATCCTGCTGGTGGTCGTCGTTTTACTCCAATCGGGACGGGGAGGCGGCTTGGCCGGAAGCATGGGAGGCGGCGTTTCGACGGCCATGTTCGGTGGGCAAGGGGCGGACAAATTGATGACCCGCCTGACCACCGGGTTAGCGGCGGCCTTCATGGTGCTTGCTATTTTAATTTCAATCGCCGGTAATCCCCAAGGGACAGCTGACGATAGTGTGGTTCGGCAACGGGCTATCCAGCGGGAGACCGCCCCGCTGCAACCGGCGACCGAAATGGTTCTACCTGGTGCGAGCATCCCGGCACCGTTATCCCTCCCAACTGAGGAGAGGGAGCCGGCTGCGCCCAATCCCTAACGGGAAGGTGAAGCTGGCCGATGGCCGAAGTGGTGGAACTGGTAGACACGCTGTCTTGAGGGGGCAGTGGGAGTAATCCTGTGCGGGTTCGAGTCCCGCCTTCGGCACTACCGCATACGTCCAAATTGAATGTGCTAGCTTGGCTAGCTGGTAGCTCCTCCCCGCGATGAATCGCACGCATAGACTGGGGATTGCGCGTATGTGTGCCTGCCCGGCGACAAGTGGTGTATGAATTATTCATTCGGAAGTGTTCTAGGCCCTACCTTAGGGGCAGAATGAAGCTGGCTTATCGAATACAATGTGGAGGGTAGCTATGAACGTAAGGCACGGTAGCCTATGGGTCATCAGTTTTACCGCCATCTTGGTGATGGTGGTTGCGGCTCAGGATGTGGGCGTGCTTTCTCGAATGGCTCAGGAAGAGATTTCGGCAAAAAATTGGGCCGTGGCGGAGCAACATTTGCAGGCCATCCTGGCCAAGGATGCAGCCTCTGCCGAGGCGCACCACTTAATGAGCATCGTCGCACTGAACCGGGACAATCTGAAGGGCGCCCAACAGAGTATTGCCTCGGCACTCGAACTTGATAGCCGCAATGAGGAATTCCGGGCCCAAGCTGATAAAATTGCCGACCTGAGCAGGGCCATGGGGCAAGCGCGGCGGTTCTATGATGAACGCAGCTACGACGACGCCGTTACCCAGTATGAACGGATCATCGAAGATTATCCTACCTTTGCCAGCGCCTACTACAGTATGGGTCTAGCCTTTAAAATGGCGGGTAACCTGCGAAAGGCCGCCGAGGCTTTTAGAAAGGCTACGGGACACAACTCCGATGACGCCCGTTATGCCATGGCCTTACGCAAACTGGTGGCAGACAAGTATAATGAGGGTAACCGGCTTTACAAATCAAGGGACTACGATGGGGCAGCGGAGGCCTATCAGGAGGCCTATGGACTGGACCCCGGGTTCTATCAAGCCTACTACCGCCTGGCCAGGAGTCTTAAGAATTTGGGCGATATAGATGGCGCCCTGGAAGCTTTGGACCACTGTTTGCTCATATACCCCGCCTATATCACGGCTTACGTGGAAAAGGGCAATATCCTTCGGAGGGAGGGTGAAGATGAGGCGGCTGAGGAGGTCTACCGCCAGGCTCTGGCCGTTGATCCCAAAGCTGACAATGCCTGGGTAGGCCTGGGTGCCGTACTGCGCGCAGACCGTACAGAGGAAGCAGTGGCGGCGTTCGAGACAGCTATCGCCGTCAATCCCAAGAATGCCAGTGCCAACGAACACCTGGGAGAACTCTACTCTGAGCAGGAGAAGTGGCCGGAAGCCCTCTCCCACCTGGAGCTCGCTGCCAAACTTAGACCGAAACGCCATACCACCGCCTGGCGGTTGGCCGTGGTTTATAATCAGCTGGGCGAACATGAAAAAGCCAGGCTGTCGGCCAAGCGGAGCACTGATATAAACAAGAATTTTGAATATGCCTGGTACCAGAAAGGTATCGCCGAAAAAGCCCTGGGCAATCGGCTCGCCGCGATTGAAGCCTTCAAAAATGCAGAACGCGGCCGCGATGCCGGTATTCGTAGAACAGCCCGCTATGAACTGAGTCTCCTGGAATCCCCCAACCGGTAACTTGCTTTTTGGAAATTCCCCACTTTGGCCCCGCTCCAATCCGAACTGAGCGGGGCTTCATTCTTTCCCACTAGGTTCCCTGGTGATGCCCAAGCGTTTCAAAGCAGTTATATTCGACCTTGATAATACCCTTCTCGATTTTATGAAGATGAAGGATGCCGCTGTACGTGCCGCCGTTGATGCCATGCTGGAAGCGGGACTCCAGGAGGATAAAGATCTGGTGGTGAAGGCAATCTGGGAAATCTATAACGAAAAGGGATATGAGTTTCAAGAGGTCTTCAACGATTACCTGCGGCAACAATTGGGCGCAGTGGATTACAAATACCTGGCCGCCGGCATCGTGGCCTATCGGAGGGCTAAGGAAGCCTCGCTGGTGCTTTACCCCCGGGTGAATCGCACCCTTTTAACCTTGGCGAAAAGGGGTTTTAAATTGGGGGTGGTGTCGGATGCACCCAGCCGGGAAGCCTGGATGCGTCTGTGTTACCTTAATCTGCACCACATGTTCGATGCGGTCGTGACTTTCGATGATACCGGCCGGCACAAACCGGCTCCCGAGCCGTTCCATAAAATTTGTAACTTGCTTAATATCCAGGGCCACGAGGCCCTCATGGTGGGTGATTGGCCCGAAAGAGATTTGAAGGGGGCCAGACAAGTTGGGATGACCACCGCATTTGCCCGCTACGGAAGCCACAACAGTGAGGGGGCCTCCCAAGCCGACTATGATCTTGAGGACATCTACCAGCTTATCGATATTGTGGAGGCACACAGCAAGCCTTGATCTATGTGGGGACGGACATCGTTGAGGTGGACCGTATTAAGGCCCTGATTGATCGCTGGCCGGCTAAATTTCTTAAGCGCATTTTTACGCCTGATGAGATCGCCTATTGTGAGCGGCAAGCTGCCCCGGGTATACACTTCGCCGGTCGGTTTGCGGCCAAAGAGGCCGTCAAGAAGGCGTTGTATGCAGCGGGTGAGGTAACGCCAATCTTTTTCCGCCAAATTCAGGTAGGACGCACACCACAGGGGGTACCCCTGGTGCGTCTCGCCAGCCTCGGGCAGAGGGCCCTACAGGTCTCGATCAGCCATACGGGTCGCCACGCGATTGCCACGGCCATTCTCGAGACCGATGATTAGACTATTAAACACCGCCAGCAGCCGGGCCCTGGATCGGTTCACTGTGGGCCAGGGGCAGTTGACCGAGGTGGATCTCATGCGCAATGCGGGCCGGGCGGTAGCTATCGAAGCGGGTAAGCTACTCCGGGGCGCTAGGAGCCGGGGCATTCTGGTAGTCTGTGGGAAGGGACACAATGGCGGTGATGGTATTGCGGCGGCCGGATTTTTAGCCTCGTGGGGCTATGGATGCACCGTCGTGCTCGTGGGGCAACTCGAAGATCTGGATTCGGTGGTCAGGGCAACCTATGAAGCGGCTCAGGTTCCGGTAATGGAGTCGTCCCGGCCCAATGAGAGTGCTGGGGCCAGGGAGGGGCTGGTCATAGACGCCCTCCTGGGGGTGGGCGTCAGCCGGCCATTGAGAGGTCCGGTGGCAGGCTGGGCCAAAGCCATTAATGACCATCCCGGCGTAGTCCTTTCCGTGGACCTTCCCACCGGCCTGAGTGCGGATACGGGGGAAACCTGGGAGGGAGTGGTTCACGCCGAGGCGACGGTAACGATGGGGCATCCCAAGTTGGGACTGCTGGTCAACACCGGCCCCGATGTGGCTGGCCGGGTGGTGGTGGCAGACATCGGATTTTCATCCGGCTACATCGATAAGAACGACCATAGCTATTATCAGTTCACCCGTGAGGACTTTGCCCGGCAATACAATCTCCCACCCCGGCAGACCTTCAAGCACCGGCAGGGCAAGACCTTGGTCGTCGCCGGTTCCCGAGACATGACCGGCGCGGCAGTGCTGGCTGCCAGGGCGACGATCCTATCGGGTAGCGGCCTCACCGTCGCGGCATGTCCCGCAAGTATCCAGCAGTTTTATGCCCTGGCTATGCCGGAGGTGATGACCCTCGGTCTGGAAGATAACCGCCAGGGGATGTTCCTGCCGGAGCATGTGGCACCCATCCGGGAGTCCCTGGCCTCGTACTCGGCGGTGGTCCTGGGACCGGGACTTTCCCGCAGGCCTCAGGTCCAGCGGTTCGTTCGGGAAATCTTTGAGCATCTGGACCTCCCCACACTGCTGGATGCCGATGGTCTTGCGCCGTTTTATGGGGCAGTGGACCTGCTCAACGCGGCGGAAGTGCCCCTGGTCATCACCCCCCACGCCCGAGAGTTCGCCGATCTTTTTGACCACGACCTGAAGGAAGTGATGACCAACCCGGTAAGGGCCCTGTCCGAAGTGCGGGCCTACTTTCCCCATACCGTCGTTTTGAAGGGAGCGCCTACCATGACCCTCTTGTCTTCCGGCGACATCGTGGTCAATTCCACCGGCAACCCCGGCATGGCCACTGCCGGTAGTGGGGATGTGCTGTCAGGGATCATAGGGACACTGCTCAGTCAGGGCCAGGTACCCGACGATGCGGCGATGATGGGCGTATGGATTCATGGCCGAGCCGGTGACCTTGCCCGGCAACGGTACGGGGCCTCAGGCATGACTTCCCTGCATATCCTGGAGCAGCTCCCCCATGCCCTTAAGGAATTTGATCCGTTATCATGAAACGAGCCGTACGATGGGCAATCCTGTATGCCGTGGTTATTATTGGCCTGTCTTCCGTTCCGGGAAAAAATTTCCCTGAGGCGGCCTGGCTGGCCCACGATAAAGTGATACATTTCGGTGAATATGGACTATTCAGTTTTCTGGTTGCCAAGGCGATGAATACCCGGGTGACGGCCAGCGGTCAAATCTTCCTCATCACGCTCCTGCTGGCGGGTCTATTTGGGATGCTGGATGAGCTCTACCAATCGATCATCCCCGGCCGGGACAGCAGTGTCAATGATTGGATCGCTGATGTTACCGGCGTCCTGCTCGGCAGTTGTGTCTACCTTTGGTTAAAATACCGACGTGATCAAACGACTGTACATTAAGAACCTGGCCATTATCAAGGAACTGGAGGTCTCCTTCGGTTCCGGTCTCAATGTCATTACCGGCGAGACCGGCTCGGGCAAGTCAATCCTCATCGGCGCCATTGGCCTTTTGTTGGGCGGGCGCGCCTCCGGGGATATCATCCGCACCGGTGAAGATGCCGCGGTGGTGGAGGGCGAGTGGTCAAGCGGCGGTAAGACCTTGCTGGTACGCCGGAACCTGCGGACGAACGGCACCTCGCGCAGCTTCCTGAACGATGAGCCGATCAAACTCGCCGATCTGGCAGGCAGCACCGCCGCCTTGGTGGACCTGCATGGCCAGCATGAGCACCAGTCCCTGTTGCGAGTGGGCACCCATATCGATTTTCTGGATGCTTTCGCGGGCCTCCTGCCGGAGCGGGGAGTCTTGTCCCACACCTACAGCCGCCTGATGGAGTTGAATACACAACTGGCCGAGCTCACGCACCGGATTGAGCAGGATAAAGAACTGTATGAGCTCCACCAGTTTCAGCTTCAGGAGTTAGAGGCAGCTGCGCCCGCTCCCCAGGAGGCGCACGAGCTTACCCAGGAGCACGAACGCCTCTCCCAGGCCGAGGCGCTCCACGATGTCCTTAACAGTATTGAGGTCCGTTTGCAGAATGATGAGCCTTCCGTAGCCGGTGATTTGGGGGGGCTATTGAGGCAGTTGGAGCGGTTCGTCCACCTGTCACCGGCACTGGCCCTCCTCGGCGAGCGATTTGCCTCAGTGAAGGTGGAAGTCGAGGATCTGGCCTACGAGGCAGGCCGCTATGGAGCGACGGTGCATTCCGATCCCCAACGATTGGCCGACATCGAGGAGCGATTGGGTCAGTTGGAGACCATCAAACGGAAATACGGTGGCAGCCTGGAGGCGGCCCGGGAGAAGATGAACCAGCTACAGGCCCTGGTCGAAGGCTACGTGGCGTCGGATGAGCGTTGGGCGCAACTACGTGAGGAACAGCAACGGCAGCAGGCCGCCTACAGCGCCCAATGCCAGGCGCTTTCTTCCCAGCGGCGGGCCGCCTGCATCAACCTGCAAGCCGATATCGTGGCAACCCTGGCCCGGCTCGATATGCCCGGCACCCGGTTTGAGGTGCGGGTCAGCAACGAGCTGTCGGCTACGGGGGTCTGCCATATTGGGGACCAGACCTATCGTAGCGATGAACGCGGCTATGACCGGGTGGAGTTTTATATCAGTCCTAACCCCGGCGAGGAACTCCGCCCCCTGGTAAAAATCGCATCCGGGGGGGAAATTTCCCGTATCATGCTGGGTATCAAAACCGTGCTAACGGCCTATGATCCGGTCGATTGCCTGATCTTCGATGAGATTGACAACGGCATTTCGGGCGCCACTGCCGAAACCGTAGGGGCCGCCCTTGAGGAGTTGGCCCGTTCGCGGCAGGTTATCTGTATCACCCATCTGCCTCAAATTGCCGCCCGGGGGGCCTACCACCTCATCGTCACCAAAGAGCTCCACCAAGGGCGGACCCTCAGCCGAATCCGTGTGCTCACAGACGAGGAACGCCGAGAAGAAATCGCCCGGTTGCTCAGTGGCGCCCAGATCACCCAGGCGAGCATGGACCAGGCCCAGGAGCTCCTGTCCCCCTTCCATGGGTCACCTGACCACCCCCGCCGGAGCACACCGATCCATGGATAAATTCGTCATCGAAGGCCAGCACACCCTTACGGGCGAGATAGTGGTCTCCGGAGCGAAAAATGCCGCCCTCCCGATCATGGCGGCTACCCTGCTCTGGCCGGGCGGCTATGTTTTGCGTAACGTACCGGATCTCCGCGACACCCGGACCTTTATTCGTCTCATGGAGCTTATCGGGGCCCAGGTCGTCTTTGTCGACAATCGCCTGGACATTGACACGCGGGGCTGCAACCGTCCCGAAGCCCCCTACGAACTAGTGAAGACCATGCGGGCCTCATTTTATGTGCTGGGTCCCCTTCTGGCTCGATTCGGCCGGTGCCGGGTATCTCTGCCTGGAGGCTGTAACTGGGGCCCCCGACCCGTGGACCTGCACCTGAGCGCCATGGAGGCGTTGGGCGCTACCATTACCCTGGACAGCGGCTATATTATCGCTGAAGGACCGGTGATGGGCGCTACCATCAATTTTGAAATCAGCAGCGTTGGGGCCACCGGCAATGCCCTCATGGCTGCGGTGCGCGCCCAGGGCGAGACCATCATCAACAATGCGGCCCAGGAGCCCGAGATTGTGGCCCTGGCCCACTTCCTGCAGAAGATGGGCGCTCAAATCGGGGGCATCGGGACCACCACTCTGCGCATCACTGGCCAGAAAGAGTTGCACGATGCGGAGGAGGAGATCATCCCCGACCGCATCGAAGCCGGCACCTTTCTCATTGCCGGCGCCCTGGCAGGAAGCAAGGTGAGGATCAGCAACCTCCGGGTGGACCACCTGACGGCCGTCCTGGAAAAGCTCGCCGCTGCCGGAGTGACCGTCAGGCACCTGGATCAGGCCATTGAACTGTCCCGCCCTAAAACGATTACGCCCGTCAATATCGTCACTGCGCCCTATCCCGGCTACCCCACCGATCTCCAGGCCCAATGGATGGCCTTCATGACCCAGGCCGAGGGGAGCAGCGTCGTGCAGGACAACATCTATGTCGATCGGTTCGCCCATGTCCCCGAGCTGTCCCGCCTGGGGGCCCAAATCAACCTGAATTACAATGTGGCCACCGTGAAAGGACCTACCGAGCTGATCGGCGCACCGGTCATGTCCACTGATATCCGCGCCAGTGCCGCCATTGTTTTGACGGCACTGGTTGCCGAGGGGACCACCGAGCTGTCGCGGGTCTATCACATCGATCGGGGCTACGAGGCCTTTGAGAAGAAATTTGCCATGCTGGGCGCCCGCATCACGCGCCTTCCCGAAGGTGACTGACCGTTGAAGGGTTGCTTCCGGTATGGAGCGGTCGTAGATTGACGCGCAATAAAATGAAATCTGCCGCCAGCGTGTCTGATTCCATCGAGCCGGGGGTCGTCCCTGAGGCCGTTGGTTCCCTGATCACGAGACATAACCATGATTGACCTCCGTAGCGATACCGTAACCGCGCCCTCCCGGGCCATGCGAACCGCCATGGCAGAGGCGGCCGTCGGAGATGATGTCTTCGGAGAAGACCCGACCGTCCTCGAACTCCAGGCCGAGACGGCCCGGCTGGTGGGCAAAGCGGCGGGCCTCTATGTGCCATCGGGCACCATGAGCAACCAGCTGGCCATCAAAAGCCACACCGACCCGGCCGATGAGATGATCTGCGAGGCCGGGGCCCACATCATGAACTACGAGTCCGGAGGTCCGGCCTTTCATAGCCAGGTGCAGCTGCACCCGCTCCAGGGGAACTTAGGGGTCTTCACCGCCGAACAGGTGGAGGAGGCCATCCGGCCCCGCAATGTCCATCAGCCCCCCACCCGGCTCATAGCCATTGAAAACACTCACAATCGAGCCGGAGGGACCATCTTTCCCCTGGAAGAAATCCATCGCATTCACGATGTGGCTGAACGTCATGGGGTTCAACTGCATCTGGACGGCGCCCGGCTGCTCAATGCCGTGGTGGCCACAGGCATACCCGCCCATGAGTGGGCTGAGCCGTTCGACTCGGTCTCCATCTGCCTCTCGAAGGGACTGGGCGCGCCGGTCGGGTCGGTGTTGTGCGGGAGTGAAACGTTCATTGAACGAGCTCACCGCTATCGTAAGCTCTTCGGGGGCGGCATGCGCCAGGCCGGGATCATCGCTGCTGGAGGACTCTATGCCCTGAGGCACCATGTGGATGACTTGCGATGGGATCACGAGCGGGCCCGCAGGCTGGCCCAAACCCTCAACAGGCTACCAGGAATAGAGGTGAATGCCGATGATGTCCATACCAATATAGTCATTTTTGACGTGGATGATCAAAAGGGGTCCGGGGCGGAGATTGAGGAGCGACTCAAGCGGGCGGGCCTGCTTTGTCTGGCCTTCGCCCGGCATAAGATCAGGCTGGTTACCCACCGCGACCTGACCGATACCGACATTGATCAGGCCATCCAAATATTTCAGAAAGTGTTAGCCTAAAATGTCGCTTAAAATTGTCATTATTGGGGCCGGGGAGGTGGGGTTCAACCTTGCCAAGGAACTTAGCCGGGAGGATTACGACATCACCATCGTCGATATCAATCCGGAGAAAATCAAGCACGCCAGTGAAACGCTGGATGTAAACACCCTGGAAGGCAACGGCGCATCGCCGCTGATCCTGCGTCAGGCACAGGTGGAGAGCGCCGATATTTTTCTGGCCCTGACGCGCATCGATGAGGTGAATCTGGTATCCTGCCAAATGGCTAGGGCTCTGGGCGCGAAGACGGTGATCGCCCGCCTGAGAAATACTGAGTACACCTCGCGCAATTCGATTATCAAGCCGAAGGAGTTTGGGATCGATGAGGTCATCCATCCCGAATTGGCGGCGGTTGACGAGATTGAACGGTTGTTGCATCAGAGTTCAGCCATTGACGTCAAGGAGTTTGAAGGCGGCCGGTTGCAGCTGGTGGGGGTGCTCCTGGACGGCTCGTCACCTCTGCTGGAGCGCACCGTTATGAATGTCACCAGCTCCAACCCACAGGTGCCCCACAAGGTCATCGCCATCAACCGTCAGGATGTGAACTTTATCCCCCAAGGCGATACCGTCTACCAGGCGAGCGATATCGTTTATGTATTGGGTGACACTCGCCAGATTCCTTCGATCCTTACCATGCTCGGCAAGCCTCGCCGGGAGGTAAAGAAAGTCATGATCCTGGGCGCAGGAAAGATTGGAAGACGCTTGGCCAATCGTCTCCAAGATGATTTGGATGTGAAGCTGGTGGAATCGAATAAGGCGAAAGCCTGGGAAACGGCCCCGACCCTGATGAACACCCTCGTCCTCCACGGTGACGGAACGGATATCGACTTCCTCCTTTCCGAAAACATCGATGAGATGGACAGTTTCGTCGCCGTCACCCAGAATGAGCAGACCAACCTCCTCACCGGGCTGCTGGCCAAGCATCTGGGGGCCAAGCATGTGATTGTGCACTTGATTACCACCGCCTATCTACCGATTGCCCGGCGCATCGGAATCGATTCGGTGGTCAGTAAAAATATGGTCACGGTAGAGGCGATTATGCGGGTGATCAAGTCCACCAGTGAACGGGCCGTCAGTCGCTTCGAGGATGTGGATATGGAGGCGATAGAGATTGTTACGGAAGCGGACAGCAAGGTGACCCGAAATCTGGTTAAGGATATCAAATTCCCCGCGGGGCTCATTCTGGGTGCAGTGATGCGGGGACCGGGGATCGAGCTACCCGTGGGCGACACCCAGATTCTA